>JALELH010000009.1 GCA_022768865.1 Spirochaetia bacterium | reverse complement strand
ACTGCTTTACCCAGTTCATGGCAATCTGGGCACTTTCCTTCATTACATCGCCCATCTGACCCGTAAGCTGCAGGCCGCCTTTGTCTGTTTTAAAGGAAATGCTTTCAAGCAAAAGGGTATCACCGCCCATGCTTGTCCAGGCAAGGCCTATGGCAGTTCCTGGAACAGAAGCAGTTTTTATCTGGCTTTCATCAAAAATTGCTTTTCCAAGGTACTTCCGTACTTCTGCCACATCAACAGTAAATGTCTTTTTTGCAAAATCTTCAGAAATCTTTTCCGCCCCTGTTTTTCCTTTTGATTCAAGGGCCTTAACTTCTTCCGTAATAATCTTGCGGTTTATCTTGTCTATGCATTTTTCAAAATTGCGCATTCCTGCTTCACGGGCATATTCTGTAGCAATCAGGGCAAGGGATTGTTTAGTATATTTAACCTGATTTTTCTTAAGGCCGTTTTTCTTAAGGTTTTTAGGAATTATATACTTTTTAGCAATTTCAATCTTTTCCTGGTCAATGTAGCCTGAAAGTTCAATTATTTCTGCACGATCAAGCAAAGGTCCGGGAATCGTATCCAGGGTGTTTGCCGTAAGAATAAAGAACACATTGCTAAGGTCAAAAGGAACATCAAGGTAAGTATCACGGAAGCTGCCGTTCTGCTCAGGGTCTAAAACTTCAAGCAAAGCAGCGCTAGGGTCTCCCTGGGCACTGGCGTTCATTTTGTCTACTTCGTCAATCATAAAGACCGGAGACTTTGACTTTGTAATTTTAAGTCCCTGTATAATCTGACCAGGCATAGAACCGATATAAGTCCTGCGGTATCCCTTGATTTTACCTTCATCGTGTTCACCGCCAACGCTGAAGCGGTAAAACTTTTTGTTCATGGCATTGGCAATGGAATGTCCAACGGAAGTTTTACCCACACCCGGCGGCCCAACTAAAATCAATACACTGCCCTTACCGTCATGCTTAAGCAGGCGCACGGAAAGATATTCAACAATACGCTTTTTTACATCATCAAGGCCATAGTGGTCTGCATTAAGGACTTTTTCTGCACCTTCAAGATTATAATCTTCTACAGGCACATCATTCCACGGCAAGGAAGTAAGTATATCAAGATAATTGCGGCTTAAATTATACTCGCTGTCGTGTGGGTCAAGCATCTGGAATTTAGCAAGTTCTTCATAGGCAGTTTCCTTTGCTTCTCCTTCAAGCTTAAATGAATCAAGTTTATCCTTAAATTTCTGGTATTCGTTTTCTTTAGAAGAACCAGAAAATCCAAGTTCTTCCTGAATGCTTTTAAGTTCTTCACGCAGAAAATATTCACGCTGATTTTTTTCAACTTTTTCGTTAAGTTCAGTCTGAATCTTTTTCTGCACGCGGTAAATTTCCTGTTCCTTTTTTATGTAAACAAGAACCTGTTCCATACGCTGACGCACATTCTGCATTTCAAGAACTTTCTGCTGTTCTGCCTTATCAATGTTTAAAATAGAAACAATAAAATCAGCAATTTTACCTGGATGATCAATGTTGATCATGTTCAGACGCATTTCTTCGCTGAACATGGGATTGTTTTCACTGATTTCCTTCATTTCGCTGATTAAGGCACGGGTCAAAGCCTTTACTTCAAAAGTGTCGTCTTCCAAATCTGCAAGGTATTCAACTGCAGCGACAATTGGATTCTGTGTATTTAAAATCTTTCTGATTTTAAAGCGTTCAATTGTAGAAACAAAAACATTAATGCCACCATCAGGAAGATTGATTTTCTTTACAATGCGGGCTACGGTGCCGACACTGTGCAAGTCTACGGATGTAGGATTGTCCTTGTCTTCTTTAAGCATGACAATGCCTACATAACCGTCGCCGCTCATGGATTCTTCTATAACCTTAACATCCTCTTCTGCATTTATCATAAGGGGAGTAAAAATGCCTGGGAAAATAGGACGTCCGCCAATAGGCAATATATTTAATTTTACAGGAAGGGGCTTTTCTGCAGGAAGCCCGCCTAACATATCTTCATTTACAGTTATTTTCATATTCTACTAATATAATAAAAAAAAGTTAAATTAGCAAATTTTGTTTTTCAGAATGCTTTTTTCAAGCAAATTAGCATTTTATAGTTTCTAACACACTGCCAGCTACATCAGTCCGGAAATACTTCGCGAACAAAAAACAGAGTGGGATAAGGAGCAGAAAACAGCCTGATTTGCATGACTTTTTTCAATGAAATTGCGAACAAATATTGACACTATCATTCAGAACCTGCGCCTTTCTGCCTGTAAAAACGTGCAAGGAAATTTACAAAACCGCTTTTTACTTCTTTATTGGGAAAGTTAAGGCTGTATTCGTTAAACTCCTTATCATAGCCTTCGATGGTAAGGTAGCCTGTCTGATAAAGAAGCGGCAGAGGAGTTTCATCCATTGCATCTATTGAACCAAGCAAGTCTGGAGTTATCTGACTTCCTTCAAGGTCATTGAAATTAAAACTGCACGCCTTCATAACCTGAACAAGCATTGTTGGAGTGCCTGTTTCAAACCAGTAGTTTTTAAATTTCTTTTCATCCAGTGCATTTACAACACTAAAAGGGTTATATATTCCTTCCGTATTTTCACAGAAATGATAGCCGTCGTACATCTGCTTCAGCTGTGCGTAGCATTCTTCTTTTGTAATGCCATGCTTATCTGACATCTTGCCCACTTCTTCATCAAAGTTTGCAACAATTTCTTCATATGTCATTCCGCAGAGCTTTACATAGTTTTCATCCATGGAAATGTCTTTTAAATTGTTTAAATCACTGAATATGCTTACTTTGCTGAACTTTGTTACGCCCGTTAAAAGTGCAAACTTAAGGCTGCCGTCCATGGTCTTTAGCACTGAATAAAATGCTTTCAGCTGCGCTCGGTACAGGTTCTGCAAATAAGGATTGTCAAAGGTGCTGATTAAAGGCTTGTCGTATTCGTCAATTAGAACAACAACTTTCTTGCCTGTCTTTTTGTATGCACGCTTAATTATTCCGCTGAAACGTCCTGAAAGTGTGTTTTCAGAATCTTTACTTCCATAAATTTCTTCCCAGTTTACAAGGGCACGGTTAATCACAGAAGTTACTGCCGTTTCCTGAGTGTAATCTTCATCGTTTAAATCCAGGTGCAGCACGGGATATTCAGTCCAGTCTTTTTCAAGCTTTTCTATGGCAAGGCCTTTGAATAAATCTTTCTTGCCGCTAAAATATGATTCAAGCGTTGTTATAAGAAGGCTTTTGCCAAACCGGCGCGGACGGCTAAAAAAAAAGTAACGTCCGGAATTTACAAGGTCATAAATATATGCCGTTTTGTCTACATATACATAGCCGTCTTTTATTAAACTTTCAAAATCCTGAATGCCAACCGGAAATTTCATTTTAAGCCTCCGCAGAAAGTATACCATATTATCCGGTATTAGGCACCTGCTTTAGCGGAAGCAGTTACGCTCTTCCCCCTATTCAAGCAGTGAACAAGCTTAACAATTTCTAAACCGCCTGTACAAGAACTTCGAAGAAGTTCTTGAGGCAAAAGTTACAAAAGGTACAGTCTTCTATGAAATCAATTGCTTTTGCCCTTGGTGAACATGCTTCACCATATCTGAACTTGGTGAACTAGGGTCACCAGTACATGTGAGGGGTGTTCACATTAACATGTGAGTGATGTTCACCAACGTTAGTGACCGTCAGTCACATGTACATGTGAGTGTCCTTCACATACGTTTGTTACCGGCACTCACATAAAAAAAAGCCGTGAATGTTCTTAACATCCACAGCTTTCTAAACAATTGCCTATAAGGCTTTAGGTTTATACTGCCTGTTTAGCAGCAATCTTCATGAGCTTTAAGGTGCCTTCTGTTTTTAAGGTTTCTCCTTTCTTAAAGGCAAAAATATCTTCTTTTGCTGCCTCCATGCCGTTGATTTTGCCATTGCCGTCTAAAACAAAGTAAAGAACAACATCCGCACCATCAGCATCAGCTTCATAATCACCGTCGGCTGCAATTTCTTCCATATAAAAATACGGGCAGTCAAAGTTTTTGTCAAAAGGTTCAATTGCCTGAATGCTGCTTTCGTCTATGCAGGCAAGGCCTTTTTCTACATGACATTCCCTGCCGCGCCCATAGTCATAAAGGCGGTAAGTAATGTCACTGGACTGCTGAACTTCCAAAAGCCTTATGCCGCCGCCAATGGCATGAACCGTTCCTGCAGGAATGTAAATAAAATCCCCGGCCTTAACGTCTGCATAAAAAAGCATGTCTTCAAGGCTGTTGCTTTCTATGGCTTCTTTAAGTTCTTCTTTTGTGTAGGAATCATTTAAGCCATAAACTAAAGTTGCACCTTTCCTGGCAGAAAGAACATACCAGCATTCAGTCTTGCCGCGGCAGTTTTCAAGGCGGGCTGCAGTTTCATCGTTGGGATGCACCTGCACGCTTAAAGCTTCATTGGCCTGAATTACCTTTACAAGCAAAGGAAAGTCATTGCCCGCAAAGTCAAGGAATTCCTTCTGCATTCCGTTTGGATGGGTAGAAGCAATCCAGTTTTCGTATCCCCAGATTTTGTCAGAGCGGATGGCATTAAGCTTGATCATTTATTTTTCCCAGAGTTTTTCAGGATAGTAGCCGCTTGCAATCTTGTTTGCAATTTCCTGCTTTACGATTTCACGGTCTTCAGGGTACGTCATGCCGAACCAGTTTTCTGTAGAAGTAAAGAATTTAATGTTTCCTTCCTTATTCTTTGCAATGTCACTTGCTGCAACCGGCAGAAGGGCTTCTGTTTTAGGCTGGTCTAAAGAAGTCTGCTTAAATTCATCCCAGTATTTATGGAATCTGTCAAAAGCCTTTAAGCTGAATCCGAAAAAGTTCATGCTTACCCATTCTTTACCTGTAAGGAAACTTTTTGTGCCGTTTAATTCCGTAACGATTTTGTCGCCTTCGTAATAGATTTTTGTATTTTCTACGATGGAATCCATGTAGCCGTCTTTAACTGTGCAGATACCACGGCTTACGGAACCGCTTTTGCTCATTGTGTTGCCAAGAACATAGCCTACCATGGCATGTTCAGGTGAATCAGCAGGAATGGAAGAAAGGTGTTCCCCTAAAATTTTAAATGCTTCTGCACCGTAATAGTCGTCGCTGTTGATTACGGCAAAAGGTGTCTTTATTGCTTTTTCTGCACAAAGAACGGCGTGCAGTGTTCCCCATGGCTTTGTGCGTTCTGCACCGCGTTTAAGTTCTTCTGCAGTCAAAAGCATTTCCTTTGACTGGAAAACATATTCTGCATCCATGTTTGCAGCAACACGGTCAAAAAGCCGTTCCCTGAAATCCTTTTCAATGTCAGGACGGATTATAAATACAACTTTTCCAAATCCTGCTTTGCGTGCATCATAAGTTGAAAAATCCAAAAGGCATTCGCCGGTCTTTCCGACTGAATCAATCTGTTTAACACCACCATAACGGCTTCCCATGCCAGCGGCAAGAACAACCAGTGTAGGTTTCATAAAATATCCTCTCAATTCAATATTAGTCTTTCTATAGTAACATAAAAATACAAAAAAAGTAACAAAAATTATAAAAATAAAATACCAAAGCCGGCACAGAAAACCATAATCAGGGCAGGATGGATTTTTGTCCTGAAAAGAACAGGCAGGCATAAAAGATAAAGGGTCATGGAAGGCCAGTTTACAAGGTTACCGACGGTTTCCAGGCCTTTAACTTCCGGCAGAAGATTTAAGTTAAGCAGTGCAAGGCAGAAAACCTGAACCAGCGCAATTAAAACAAGGCCGCTTGTTACAGGACGAAGAACAGAAAAAACGCTTTTTACCAGGGGCTTTTCCTGAAATTTAGCAAAGCATTTAGCAATAATGATGATTACAACTAAAGACGGCAGAACTTCTCCAAAAGTTGCCACAATTCCGCCAAAAGGACCGAAAAGTTCCGTGCCGATGTAGGTTGCAATGTTTATTCCTATAGGGCCCGGGGTGCTTTCGCTTATGGCAAGCATGCTGTAAAACTTTTCTGCAGAAATAAGACCGTAGTGTTCAACAAGTTCCTGCTGCATGAATGTAGCGGCAACCAGACCACCGCCAACAGCAAAAAGTCCGATATAAAAGAAAATAAAAAACAAATGAATCAGTGTCATTATTCTGCCCTCTTAGTTTTTTTTAAGCTTACAAAATGGAAAATAATTCCGACAACAACGGCCGCAAGAATAACTACTATAGTACGCAGGCCGAAAAAATAAACGGAAACAAAGGATGCGGCATAAAGAATCAGGCTCCACCACTTTTTTATGGTCTTTTTAATAAGGCCAATTACGGAATAGGTAAGCAAGGCTGCAATGCCAACGTTTATTCCCTTCATGGCTTTTCTTACCCATGGAATGGAATCAAAGGTTGCAATGAATTTGGCAATACAAATAATGATTATTATGGAAGGAGTAATCATTCCTAAAGTTGCAAAAATGGCACCGGGAATGCCTGCTATTTTATGACCAACAAAAGTTGAAACATTAACGGCAATAATTCCTGGCGTAGACTGACCGATGGCATAGTAGTCCAGAAGTTCGTCGCTTGTAGTCCAGTTTCTGCCGTCAATAAGTTCACGCTCAAGGATAGGAAGCATTGTAAGGCCGCCGCCAAAAGTTATGGCACCGATTTTAAAAAAAGTAACATAAAGACTTAACAGTTTTTTAAGTAAATTCATGCATAAAAAATACCATTTATACGGTTAAATTTCAATTTTTGTGATATACTTAATGAAGAGGATTTTTTACTTATTTTTTGAGAGGTGATACTATGGCAATTATTTCAATATCACGCGAAATTGCATCATCAGGGAATGAAATAGCAGAACGCATTGCTCACAAACTTGGATATCAGCTTATAACAGGCACAGATATAGAAGCAAAAATCGTTCATTACGGTTTTCCGGCAGAGAAACTTCCTTTGTTTAACGAAAAGCGCCCTTTGTTCTGGCATTCCTTTACAAAGGAAAGGGAACTTTACTTTAACTATTTAAAGCTTGCAATCCTGACTTTTGCAGAAAAAGACAACTGTATCTTTATCGGCAAGGGCGCATGGAAGATTCTTGCAGATGTGCCGAACCACATTTCCTTTAATTTTACGGCACCTATGGAACAGCGTGTTACAAAATACTCTAAGGAAAGGAACATAAACGTTCACCATGCAGGCATTTCGCTCATAAAAAGAGACGTAAAACGCAAGGGTTATTATAAGGACTATTTTAAAACCGACATTGATGACCCTAATAATTTTTCAATGACCATTACTACTAATGACAAAAATGAACATACAGTAGCAGATTTGCTTTCCGGCATGGTAAACAATTTTGAATCTGAAGAATTAAGCCTTAAGGGAATGAAAAAGATTCATGAACTTCTTACGCAGCAGAAAATAATAAATATGCTTATTATCGACAATAAACTGCCTATTACGGATTTAAACATTAAGGGAGAAAAAAAGGACCTTATCCTTACAGGACTTGCACAGTCAAGTGCCCAGGTAGACAGGGCCCTTGCCATAATCAAGATGGAATACCCGGACCTTAATGTAACTTCAGAAATCCGCTGCGTTCAGGATCTTAGGACTGGCGTAAGAAAATAAACTGAAATTTTATATATTTTCCGCTTTTGCTATTGACAACATCTGCGGAATTATATATTATCTAATCATCACACATTCCCCGATTGTGTAATGGTAGCACTTCAGATTCTGGTTCTGATTGTGGGGGTTCGAATCCTCCTTGGGGAATCCAAAAGCTGACCGTAAAAAGTCAGCTTTTTTTGTATACGGCTCCTTCGAATATCGGTTTAGTTCGTGACCCTCTCAAGGTCGAAAGACGGGTTCGACTCCCGTAGGAGCTACTAAAAAAAACTGACGTAGCAACCTACGTCAGTTTTTTTTACGAGTTTTGCGCCATGCACAAAACTCTCAAGTCATTTTTGCTAAACTTTTCGTGCGCCGTCCTTGGCTTTATGGTAATTTATGCAGCATTGCTAAAAGGCCTCTCCAGAAGAAGAGAGGCCTTATTATTTAAAATAAACAATAACCGGTTACCTTAAAGAAATATCTTCTACTTCAGCACTGTCAAAATCTGTAAGCCAGTATTTTTTAAATTCCACCTTGCGCACATATTTTGACTTTAATTCAGCAAGGATTGCATAATGCAGGGTCTGCATGTGTTTTTCCTGAGCCTGAATGCTTTCCCATTTTTCCATTATGCAGATATCGTTTGCACTGTCCTGCGGCAAATAAATTTCATAGTCAATGTTGCCCTCTTCGGACAAAGACATTTCACGTATATTGTTATCCCTGAAACGCTGGTAAAAATCGTTGCGGCATCCTGGCTTTAAATAAAATCTCACCTGAATAAATAAACACTTCATACTGGAATTTCCTTCCGTATATAATACTAGAGGATATAAAAAAAAGCAATAACATTTATAAAGAGTATTTCCGTGCTTTGCTTAACACGGAAATACTACTGACAGACATTCTGAAAACGCTCAGAATCTGCTTAAAAAAAAGAACTAACTTAAATTTCCTTAATTAAGTTTACCATTTCAATGGCACCGAGGGCACATTCATAGCCTTTATTTCCGGCTTTTGTGCCTGCCCTTTCTATAGCCTGTTCAATTGTATCTGTTGTAAGGATTCCGAACATTACAGGAATTCCTGCAGACAAAGAAACCTGTGCAACACCTTTAGAAACTTCTGCACAGACATAGTCATAATGACTTGTAGAACCGCGGATAACAGCACCAAGGCAGATTATGGCATCATACTTCTTGCTGTCTGCCATTTTCTTTGCAATTACAGGGATTTCAAAAGCACCGGGAACCCATGCAAGTTCAATGTCATCTTCTGCAACATCATGGCGCAAAAGTCCGTCACGTGCACCGCCGATAAGCTTTGAAACAATAAATTCATTGAAGCGGGAAGCAACAATTCCAATCTTCATTTTGCCGCTGCCGGCTACCATTTTTCCTTCTAAAATTTTCATTCTATTACTCCTAAAAATTATTTTATATTTTACAGCAAGTGTCCCATGCGCACTTTTTTTGTTGTCAGATAGAACTCGTCATACTTCTGGCTCTGGATTACAATTGGCACACGTTCTGAAACTTCTATGCCGGTGCCTTCAAAACCGATTGCATCAACCTTTTTAGGATTGTTTGTCATAAGGCTTATTTTTTTAACACCCAGATCCTTTAAAATCTGAACTGCACATGTGTAATCACGGGCATCTTCCGGCAGGCCAAGGGCAAGGTTTGCATCTACTGTATCCATTCCCTGTTCCTGAAGTGCATAGGCCTTTATTTTATTTAAGATGCCAATGCCGCGTCCTTCCTGTGTAAGGTAAACTAAAACACCGCAGCCTTTTTCTGCAATTTTCTTCATGGCAAAATCAAACTGCTGTCCGCAGTCGCACTTAAGGGAACCAAAAGTGTCTCCCGTCAGACATTCTGAATGAACACGGCACAAAACATTATCTTCTTTAGAAACGTCTCCCATAACCAGAGCTTCGTGATGCTGACCCGTTACCTTATCCTGATAGCCGTAAAGCATAAAGTCACCATACTTTGTAGGCAGCTTTGCCTTTGCAACGCATTCAAAAAGTTTTTCTGTCTGCTTGCGGTATTCAATTAAATCTTCAATGGCAATAAGGGTAAGCCCCCAGTCCTTTGCTTTCTGCGTCAGTTCCGGAAGGCGTGCCATTTTGCCGCTGTCGCTCATAATTTCGCAGCAAAGGCCTGCTTCTTCCAAGCCTGCAAGGCGGCATAAATCTACAGTTGCTTCCGTATGTCCGTTGCGCTCTAAAACGCCATAAGGTTTAGCAACTAAAGGAAACATGTGTCCCGGACGCCTGAACTGATGCGGCTCTGAAGTCGGGTCTGCAAAGGCAATGGCAGTCCTGCTTCTGTCAAAGGCAGAAATACCCGTAGTTGTTACAACGTGGTCTACGCTTACTGTAAATGCAGTTTCATGATTGTCCGTATTTGTAAAGCACATGGGGTCCAGGCGCAGGCGCTTTGCATAGTCCCTGCTGCATGGCATGCAGATTAAGCCTTTTGCATGGCTTGCCATAAAGTTAATGTTTTCAGGCGTTGCATATCTGCCTGCACAGATTAAATCTCCTTCGTTTTCACGGCTTTCGTCATCCGTAACCATAATCAGCTTGCCGTGACGCAAATCGTCAAGGGCCTTTTCTACAAGTTCAAATCTTTCTTTTTTCATTTTATACCTTTCTCTATTACTGTTTATTTTTATTAATGGTAACTTTCAAAATCTAAAAATGCAGGATTTGTTTCCGGAGCATTTTTTAATTCTGCAAAGTGCCTTATGTATTTTCCGATTATGTCACATTCAATGTTTACAATCTGACCGCTTTTCTTTGCAGACAGGGTTGTATGCTCCCATGTATGGGGAATTACGGCAACGGTTATTACATAGTCGCTGCCGTCTTTTTTTACCTTAGCAATGGTAAGGCTAATGCCGTCTATGGCAACGCTTCCCTTTTCTATCATGAATTCACCCAGGGTTCTGTTCATTACTACGGAAACGTTAACGGCGTTTTCTTCTTTTGCAAAAGAAAGGAATCTTGCAGTTCCGTCTATGTGGCCGGAAACAATATGGCCGCCGAACCTGCCCGTTGCTTTCATGGCACGCTCCAGGTTTACAATGCTGCCGGAACTAAGGCTGCCTAAAGAAGTTCTGCTAAAGGTTTCCGGCGTTACGTCTGCACTAAACCAGCCGTCTGCAA
This sequence comes from Spirochaetia bacterium, assembly GCA_022768865.1. GTDB lineage: Bacteria > Spirochaetota > Spirochaetia > Treponematales > Treponemataceae > Treponema_D. Next base: position 25,258 of record JALELH010000009.1, on the reverse strand, counting down.
AATCCGTAACAGTCAGGCATGTGCCATTTACGGCAATGCTTTCCCCAAGTTCAATGGCAGAATCAAATTCAGCATTTACAAAAAGAGTCAGGGACTTTGTTCCGCGTGTAATGTTCTTTATTTTTCCTGTTGTTTCAATAATTCCCGTAAACATTTTTACACCACTTTATATTTTAAAAGCACGTCATTGCCAAAGTTTTCTACACCGGCTAAATTCATCTGAACGCATTCTGAAAGTTCTGCACATTCAATTCCCTGCACAGGACTATGAATGCAGTCAGCCTTTCCGCCGGTTATTTTTGGCGCAATGTAGGCGTGAACTTCATTTACAAGACAAGTAGCCTCATTAAAAAACAGGGAACTGTTCAGGGCACCGCCAGATTCAACTAAAACGCTGTCTATTTTTCTCTGCCCAAGATTTTCCAATACCTTATGCAAATCTAAATGTCCGTCTTTTTCTTCTACAGGCACAACTTCAACACCAAGGCCTGCAAGAATATTTTTACCTGCTGCGCTTGATTTTTCAAATGCAACAGTGCTGCAGAAAACAAGGACCGGCATTTCTTTTGCAGTCTTTACGATATTGCTGTCTAAGGGCAGTTCAAGGTTGCGGTCTAAAATAACACGCAGGGGCTGCTTATATTGCACACCTTCAAGGCGGCAGTTTAGCATGGGATTATCCGCAAAAACGGTTTTTATTCCGCACATAACGGCAGCAGTTGTTCCCCGTGTCTTATGAACGTTTTTGCGTGCGAGCTCCCCCGTAATCCACTTGCTCTGGCCGTCAGAAAGGCTTGTCTTGCCGTCTGCCGTCATGGCATATTTTACGATTACATAAGGCATTTTAGTCTTTATATAATGGAAGAATATTGAATTTATGGCGTCGCATTCTTCCTTTAAGAAATCCTGAATTACATTTATTCCTGCGTTTCTAAGCTGAATTACACCCTTACCGTTTACAAGTTCGTTAGGGTCGCGGCTGCCGATGATTACGTTTTTAATTCCACTTTCTATTACGGCCTGAGTGCATGGCGGCTGCTTTCCTGTGTGGCAGCATGGCTCTAAGGTTACATACATGTCTGCACCCTTTACGTCAATGCCATTTTCCTTTGCATTTTTAAGGCAATCCCTTTCTGCATGAAGTTCACCGTATTTATGATGATAGCCTTCTGCAACAATCCTGCCGTCTTTTACGATTACGGCACCAACTAAAGGATTAGGATGAACATTTCCGCCGCCAAGTTCTGCAAGTTCTATGGCACGGCGCATAAACCTTTCCTGTGGAATCATATTCATGAAGATAGTTTTATATAAAACAATTACTTTAGTCAAGTGACGAAAGCAATTGCTCTTTAGAAGCCGAAATCAGCTGTAACTTTCGCCACAAGAATTGCATCCGCAATTTGACATTCGACCTGACAATTAAACAATACGATTAAAGAAAAATACTTTACACTTCAAAGCCCGCTGGAAAAGGTGCTTCTATTTTCATTATTTCACCAGTAACAGGATGGGGAAATTCAAGGCTTCTGGCATGTAGCATTATGCGGCCAAAGTTTTTTCCGCCGTATAGTTCGTCCCCCAGCAAGGGGTAACCTGCACCGGATAAATGGACTCGTATCTGGTGAGTCCTGCCGGTAAAAAGCCTGCAGTCAAAATAAAATAAACCGTCTTTTTCTTTTACAAGGATAAATTCCGTTTTAGCAAACTGGCCTCCTTTGCCTTCTGGCAGCACGCCGATTTTACACTTTGCACTTTTGGCAGAAACTCTGCCAATGTAGTTTTCTATAATAAAATGTCCGCTTTTGTTTCTTGCAGGCTTACAAGTTGTTACTGCACGGTAAGTTTTTATGGCAGTATGATTTGCAAACATATCAGACACAGCTTTGTTTACCTGCCTGTTTTTGGTAAACAAAAGGACACCGCTTGTTTCCCTGTCCAGCCGGTGCATGATGCCAGCGTATGGCGGGTTCCTAAGCTGCGGATTTTTCTTCCACAAGTATTCAACTACGCAGGAATGCATGGAGCGGCGGCTTTCTACAATGGTGCCTTCCGTAGGCAAAAATGCAGGTTTATTTACTATTATGATTGAATCGTCTTCAAAAAGAACATCCTGTTCCGTAAGGGTATAATCCAAATCTTCCGGCTGCTTTTCAAAAAAGAATTTGTCTTCTTCCAGCTCTGCACAGACTTTTGTTTTTGAAAGGAGAATATAGGCTGGCTTTCTGCATTGCCTGCCGTTTACAAAAATGCAGCCTGCAACTATAAGCCGCCTTATTTTGCTGTTGGAAACTTCCTTTTGCGGGAAAACTTCAGGAAGAACACCACGCAAAAATTCATCCAGCCGGCACTTGCTTTCTACAGTCCATATTTTCTGCAACATGCCCACAGTTTAGCAAGGCAAAGGCAGGTTAAGCAAGGGTTGCCAGTATTGAAAAACAAGAATTAAAATGATAGCCTTTCTTGGGGAGAATAAAAATGAAAAAGTGTTTTTATATATTTCTTTTATGCTTCATTTTCTTTGGTTGTAATTCCGCAAAATTAGTTTCAACTACTAAAATTCCCAAAGATAAAGTAACTATCTATTTGAATTTTGATAATACACAATCAACTGTAGAAACTACTGGTTTTGTATCCGGTAATACATTTTACGCTAGCACAGACACAGCCTCTTTTAACACTTTGAAAAACTTTTTTAGACAAGCACCCAATCACTTAATTTGCAACAACCATATTATACAAAAGATTAACTTAATCTTCCCTAAAATCAGACTTTATGGAAATATAATTATCCAGTCGTGCTATTAACGCATTTGCAAACAGACTTTCCATTGCAGATAAATTGTTCTTTACATGATATTCATCAAAAGCATTATAGTAAGCAAGCCTGTCAGCAAATTTTATATCAATAGGAGGAAACCCGGCTTTCATCAGTTCAAGATTAACAAGCAACCGGCCAGTGCGCCCGTTTCCATCAATAAACGGATGAATTGCTTCAAATTCTATATGAAACCTAGCAAGTTTTGTTACAATATGGTCGGTACTTTTTTCATACCACTGCAACAGTTCTTCCATCTTTGGTTTGATAAAATACGGTTCAACAGGTTCATGCTTTGCTCCCATAATTCTGACCGGGATTTTCCGGTAAACTCCACGGTCATCTTTTTTATCTGCAAGAACTAAATAATGAATCTGTCTGATTAAATATTCAGAAAGAGGCTCTTTTTGTTTTACAAGCTGCAAAATATAGTCAAAAGCTTCTTTATGGCCTATTGCTTCCAGATGATGCTGTAAAGACTTTTTTGCTATGGTAAGGCCGCGCAAAACCATATCAGTTTCACGCAGTGTTAAAGTATTTCCTTCAATTGCATTAGAATTATAAGTATATTCAACAATAAATTCTTCCCTTAATCTTTCAAGTTCGCCCTGTGTAAAAGGCCTTAGGGAATTAAGCTTAATAAGTTTTTCGTCAATCTGGCTTAATAGACTATATTTTGAATGAAAGCGCGCATCTGAAGGCTTTTTAGAATCAAGGGGAATTTTCCAAATCTTTCCATTCTGAAAAGAGCCTTGTATTTTTCCCTGCACGCATAAATTCCTAATCCTGCGCTCCGAAATTCCCCATTCTTGAGATGCCTGTTTTACAGTCATAAAATCCAAATCATCATTCATAGACAAATTATAACATTTTTGCGGAACAATATGCAATTTGCGGAACAATACAAAGCCGATTTACGGAACAATACAAAATAAAAGTATAAAACACCAAAATCACCTCCGAATTTTACATTACTACTATAATGCAACTTTTTTACTAAATTGTTATAATACCTTTATGAAACAGGATAACCTTGGCCGCGCCATTGCGTGGATTATAATATCTTCATTCGGCTTTGCCATGATGGGTGCCCTTGTGCGTGCTGCAGGCAACATTCACTTTATGCAGAAAGCCCTTTTCAGAAACAGCATAGCATTCATCATTGCCTTTACAACGCTCATGGCAAAGGCACACCAAAACCCGGAAATCCTGCACGTGCCTAAAAAAGCATGGAAGTACCTGTTTTTAAGGTCGTTTTTTGGAAGCTTCGGCATTTTTGGCAACTTCTACGCCATAGGCCACATGAACATTTCTGACGCTGCCATGCTTAACAAAATGTCTCCTTTTGCATCCCTTTTGCTCAGCATCTTTATACTTGGAGACAAGCCTACCCTGTTTTCTGCAACTGCCCTTGTAACAGCCTTTGGCGGTGCACTTCTTGTAATAAAACCTACATTCAACTTTACGGAATTTCTGCCTGCCATGGCAGGTTTTTTAGGTGGAATGGGAGCAGGCTTTGCCTATGCCCTGGTGCGCAAAATGCACAGCAAATACAATGTGGCAAGTGAAGTCATCATAACGTTCTTTTCTCTTTTTTCTGTAGTAATTGCCATACCGTTTTTTGTTTACTTTTATACGCCAATGACGATGAGTCAGTTTTTTATATTAATTGGAACAGGAGCGGCGGCGGCCGTAGGACAATTCGGCGTTACCAATGCATACTTTAATGCGCCGTCTTCTAAAATATCCCTTTATGAATACAGCAATGTTATTTTCTCTGCAATTTTAGGATACCTGATGTTCCGGCAGATTCCTGACCTTTACAGCTTTATAGGATACGCCATCATCATAGGCGCTGCCGTAATAATGTTTGTCCATAACAGGAAGAACAGCTAGAAAAAACTTTTGTCAGACTTTGTAAAAGTTCAAAATCTGACAAAAGCTGTAGAAATTAATACAGGTATGTTTTTTAATTAAACAGGTTTTCTAATGTTGGTTCATATTCCTTGCTCTTCTGCAAAACCTGCAAAGCCTGGACAGTAAAGTTTTCCTGCCCGTTGCTCTTACGCAGTGGCAAATACTTTACCTTATCCTGGAACTTTTTTGCCAGTTCTGTATTTTCAGCAGAGGAAGATGCAGCAATCCTTTCAACTTCTTTAAGAATCTGGCTTTTTAAATCAATGTGGGAATCACGGGTGTTTTCTTTATTAGCAGTTGCATTAGCAGAAAGCATATTTAAAGAAAGCAAAATTAAGCCTATAGCATTGATTACAACGTAAATAAAAATCTTATATCTTAACTCAAGCTGAACATAAAACAATACAATAGCCGCAATCAATGTTAAAATAAAATTAACAAAAGAAACCGCATAATTGGGCAGAGAAAGCAAATATCTACTTTTTGTTTTTTCACTGAACAGACATGTACAAAGAAGCAGAACATAGGCAAAATGAACAAATCCAAAGGCAAACCAAAAATCAGCATTTCTTGTTAATGCAAAAAGACAAAAAATTGAAATATTAAAAACAACAAGAAACAAAGAATCTAAAGTCGCAATTAAAATATTATGTTTCATTTATTTTCCTTATTAAGAAATTTTTGTACCACAGCCAGAACAGAACTTAGCACCTGCTGCAAGTTTCTGACCGCAATTTGAACAGAAGGAAACCTGTGGAATTGCTGCGCCACAATTAGAACAGAATTTTGCACCGGCAGCATTTACCGAATTACAAGAAGGGCAATTAACCTGTTGAGCATAAGTATTTTGACCTGAACTTGACATAACCTGCCCGCTCATTTGGCCAAAAGCATTACCAACACCTGCAGCCATTCCCAAACCTGCACCAAGAGAAGCAATTGCAGCTCCACCGTTATTATTAGAAATATTTGTAAGAACTTCACGTGATACAAATTTCTGATAGTCATCTCCATAAATCTGGGATTCACGCTTTGTTGCATACGCTGCTTCAAGTTTCTGTCGTCCAGGGTCATCTTCAGGAATATCTAAAGAATCTATTACGAAACGTAAAAGACCTGTACCATATTCACTTAAAATTCCCTGAATTTCAGGAGTGATTTTCTGAACTAGTATATCTAAATCACTGCATATACCTAAAATTTCTTCACCGGAACTCTTTATATATTTTGCAATTAAACTTTTAACATGCTGGATTATTTCAGTTTTAAAGAAATTCAGAATTTCAGCCTGTTCCATAAAACTGATATTATTACCCAAAAGCTTAGCTAAAAATTTTGCACTGTTTTCAACATTGATTTTCAAACTTCCGCGAGCCATAACGCTGGTCATTATCATTTGAACAGGATCGCGAACTTGAATCGGTGTAGGAGTTCCCCATAAAATTTCCTGGGAACTTGCCTTGCGGACAAAATAAACCTTGCAATTAAAAGCACTGATTCCACCAGAAAAAGCATTTACTAATCTGCTTAAAAAAGGATAGTTATTTGTATCTAAAACGTACTTTCCGGCTGAAAAAATCTGTTCAACTGTTCCATTTTTATAAAAGACGGCTTCCTCCCCTTCCTGAACAATAAGGGTAGAACCTGTATTAAAATCTTCTTCCGGACACAGCCAGACTAATAAATTGCCATTGCCGGAATTTTTTATTACATCAACAAAATGTTTTTCTCCGCCGGCATAATTTGCTTCATTTGGATTTTTCTTAAAAAAAGCCATCTATAACTCCATAAAAAATAAGGAAACTGAAAATCCGTCATAATTCAGTTTCCAGATAAAAAACTTAGTCAGCTTTCTTAAAGATAAGCATGTTATAATTTGTAATTGTTGACTTAGCTCCAAAAAGTGCTGCTAGGCATCCAGCTCTCCTTTCAACAGCAACCTGCTGTATCATATCAAGTTCCCAACCACCTACAGCTTCCTTATCGATTAGAGCTGCATACTTTTGAACAACTTCCTGTTCGGGATTTTTACCTGAAGATACCAAAACCATTGGACCTGCTACTGTCTTATACTGCATTTAATTCCTCCATATAAAACTTTTATTGTGTATTTAAGGAAAGTCAATTCCGCCATTTGGTATAATATAATAAACCGTATCATAGAAGTGCTTTATGAAAAAAACTTTATTCTACATTTTAATTTCATTACTCTTTATAAGCTGCAATCATTCTGATGCAGATTCAGCAGAAGAAACTGTTTATGTAAAAGCAACACCAGAAATCAAGCAAAAGGCAGCCAGTTATGCAAAACTCTACAAAGAAGCAGATACAGAATATTACTGGGGCGGTCAGGACCCATTAAGGACAATAAAAATTGACTGGTCTGGTTTACAGGTGCTATCAATATGCAATAGAAAATACCATCTATCAGATGATTCTTCCGGATATGAGTGCGTCATATATGGCAGAACACTGTTACCCTACGGAAAAGCCAGAAGAAGGCGACCTTATTTTCATGGGAGAAGAAGATTCTGATAAAATAACACATATAGCCATTTTCCTAAAACAGCAGGAAAACTATATTTACTTTATTGATTCAACACAAAAAGAAGCCGAAAACATTAACGGTGTAACAGAAAGGCATTACACCATGGACAGCAAGAAAATCAAAAGTTTCGGGATAATGAAGCTAAAGATTGCAGAAGATGCCGGTATCTAAATGACATTTACTTTCGTCCGAGGCCATCTCCCATTGACTAGGGAGACTGTCTCCCACTGACTAGGGAGACCATCTCCCATCGACTAGGGAGACTATCTTCCACTGACTAGGGAGACTGTCTCCCATTGACTAGGGAGGCCGTCTTCCGCTGACTATGGGAGATGGCCTCCCATTTTATAACTAAACAGCCCATACAAGAATTGCTAAGCAATTCTTGCGGCAAAACGCCGAAAGAATTTGCCTCGTAGAAATATTTTATATCGATTTACTTTCGGCGTCTTTTTGCAGGCATCTAAATGACATTTACTTTCGTCCATAAAGCATAAAAAAAATTGAAATTATCCAAAAAACATTTATAATAGAAGAATATGGATGAAATTCTTTACAGCGAAATAATGAACAGTCACGAAGAACCAGAAAAAAAACAGGAGCAGGCAGAAGTCAAAGAACTTAAAACCTGGCTTGTCTTTAAAGTACAGGACGGAATCTACGCCATAGAATCCTGCAAAGTGCGGGAAGTCTTAAGGAACAACGAAGTTTTTCCCATGCCCTTTACCCCGCCATACGTAAAAGGCGTCCTAAATTTTTACGGAAAGCCATACGCTGTAATAGACTTTATGATGATACAGAACATGCAGAAAACAAACACCAGGCTTTTTCTTGTATTAAACGATTCTTCTCATATTGCGCTCCAGATAGACGACATTATTGACTTCTATACTTCAGAAAACGTAGAAGAACAGATAATTGCAGACAAAGGAGACGCAGACCTTTTTTCAGAAACCATTACCATAAATAAAATGATTGCACCCGTCGTAGACATTAAGTCCGTTGCAGACAAAGTGAAGGAAGAAATTGAAAACGAATGAATGGTTTATATGCCTTGTGTATAGAAACTACAATTTTTTAATTCCTCACTATTTTGGCACGGAAGACACTTCAAAAGCAGACCTTGAAATAGACTTTGATGCCGTTGTAAAAGACCTGTTCTGCATAGAAGAAGACCACACAGCCCCGGCTGCCATAACGGTAAATGAAGATAAAAAAGCAAGGATAATAACTTCCGCCATACCATCCGTATACCAGGCCAGCCTGAAGGATTTTTATGTTCCGCAGGGAATACTGGAACAGTATGCTAAAAACACAGGCATAATTGCCCTTTCCTTTAAAAAAGAAAAAGTATTCATGATAGTAAATCCTGAACTTTTATACAGAAGATGGAGTGCAGGAAAATGATAAGGACTTTAATTGCAGACGATTCTGCCATAGTGCGCGCCATGCTCGGGCAGGTAATCGGAGACGACAAGCGTTTTGAAATAGTTGCCATGGCAGAAAACGGAAAAGCCGCAGTAGAACTTTGTCTTGAACACAAGCCGGACCTTGTAATCATGGACATAAACATGCCCGTAATGAGCGGACTGGATGCCATAAAAGCCATAATGGAAAAAATGACCACCGCCATAGTTGTCTTTACTACGGAAGACACGGCAGAAATAGGCTACATATGCCTGGACGCAGGAGCCGTAGAAGTATTCCAGAAGCCCAACCTTGCCACCATGAACAAGGAAAAGATAGAAGACTTCTGCAAGAAACTTTATACCATTTCTGATTCCTACAGCAGGCACGATTTAAAGACAGGAAGCTTAAGAAAGTCCTATTATGCCCAGTCCCTTACAAAAGAAATAATAAGAAAAAAGGCAGAAATAAAACTGCAGGAAGAAGAACTTAAGTTTTCAATCCTTGCCATAGGTGCATCTACTGGCGGACCAATTGCAATACAGAGGCTTTTAAAGGACTTAGGACCGGATTTTCCGCTGCCAATAATAATCACCCAGCACATAGACAAAATATTTGAAACCCAGTTTGCTTCATGGCTAAAAAAAACAACGGGACTTTCTGTTTTAGTTGCATCAGACGGTCAGCCTTTAAAGCCGGGTTATGTATACATAGCACCTTCAAGCAGGCACCTTAAAATAAAAACCGGAACTTCTAAAAACTTAATTACGGTTTTGGATGACGGCAAGGAAGTTCACTTTCTTAAGCCTGCCGTAGACGTAATGTTTTCTTCATGTGCCAGCGTAACGGCGGGCAGAACCCTTGCAGTCCTTTTAACGGGCATGGGCTCAGACGGTGCCCAGGGTATGAAAGAAGTTTTTGATGCAGGCGGATGCACCATTGCACAGTCAGAAAAGTCCTGCGTAATATACGGCATGCCTAAAGCAGCAGTTGCCTTAAACTGCGTCAGGCACATAGAAGACCTTGACCGCATTGCAGACCTTATAAAGAAAATTGCCGGAGTAACCTATGAATAGACTGCCGGATTACATAAAAGACAAGATAGAAAAAACAGGCGGAATAGTCCTTACGGAAGAACTGGAACCTGCCGTCCTGGAATTTGTAAATTCAAGGACAGCTCACTACGGCACTTCCATAGAATCTTACTGCAACATAATAGAAACAAATCCTTCGGAACTGGAAAAACTTTTAAATGCCGCCACTGTAAAGGAAACTTATTTTTTCCGTGAAGAATGCCAATTTGACTTTATAAATAAAACATATTTTAAGTCCGGTAAATATTCAGACATAAAAATCTGGTGTGCAGGATGTTCCACCGGGGAAGAAGCCCTTTCTGTTTATGCACTGGCAAAATATTCAGGCGTAAAAGCAGAAGTTACGGCATCGGACATAAATGCCCGGTCCCTTGAAGTTTTCAGAAAGGGCTTTTATTCGGATAATTCCTTAAGGGCAGACGGCCAGAAGTTCCACAGCCTAATAAACGACATTTCCGAAAAGACTGAAAAAGGCATACAGATAAAAAGCTCAGATTTAAGCAGCATCCGCATCTGCAATATAAACCTTAAGACAAATGCACCTTACCCTTTTGTATTCAGTTATTTTGACCTGATAATCCTGCGCAATGTCTTTATTTACTTTTCTAAAGAAACCATGGCAGATGTTTTAAAAAGGCTTCATAGCGTATTAAAAAAGGACGGAATACTTCTTCTTTCAATAAATGAAATTGCTTCAATTCCCAATACGCCTTATTTTGACAAGGTAAAAGACGGCAGCGTTTATTACCTGAAAAAAGCAGAACCTAAAGCAAAAGAAAATCCTTCCATTATAAACATGCTTTCAAAGGCAAAAGACAAACTGCAGGTGCAGAACATTCCAGGCATTTTGAAAAATGCAGTTTCAGGTACTAAACCAGCTTCAGAGCCTGCATGCAAGGCAGACAAGAAGTTCTATGCCAGAATAATGACCTGCATAAGCAAGGGAAAATATCCAGAAGCACAGGAACTTTTATCTTCAAGGACTTACCGCCCCTGCGAACTTGAATATAAGTATTTTGCTCAGGGCTTTATTCAGCATCTGCAGAAAAACTATAAGGATGCAGAAATTAATTTTTACAAGGCATTCAGTTTGAATCCGGAACTGTGGCCTGCATCCGTTATGCTTGCCTTTGCCTATAAGCGTGCAGGCAAGACAGAAAAAAGCCTAGACTTATTTAAACAATCTTTTATTATTCTAGATGAATATGTAAAAAGTGCAAAAACGTGTTATAATTTCATGATGGACTTTGATCCTGCCTATTTTCTTGAAATTTGCAGAAAGAACATAGACGGAATTTCCAAGGCATGCGGGGAATAAATGGCTTTTTCTAAGGAAAACTTTATAGCAGATTACGTTGCAGAAGTAAAAGATCACATTGTCAGCATAAATTCTCATACCATTGCTTTAAAAAACAATCCTGATGCTAAAGCAGTCAATATTGCAGAAATTTTAAGGCACCTGCATACAATCAAGGGTTCTTCAAGGATGCTGGACTTTACGCCTGTGGAACAGATTACCCACGGCCTTGAATCTGTCTTTAAGGCAATTTCAGAATCCAGGGCAGAACTTACAGTCAATATTTTAAAGCTTACGTTCCGCATTACTGAATGCCTTGAAGACATATTAGACGAAATTGAAAAGACAGGAACAACCACAGCAAAGGTTGATTCTGCTCTTGAAGCCTGCGAAAGGGCAACTTCCGGCTTTTTCTTTGACCCGGAAAAGATTACCCTTTCTGATACAGAAGAAGAAACAAAGGCAGAAGGAGACGAATGGGAAGAAGAATTTACAACCACAAGCTCCTTTGACAACATCAGTTCCATCCGCATAGACATTAAAAGAATCAACAGCATTATTCAGGAATACGACAATTTAATAATAAAGCAGTTCAGGCTGAAGCATCAGATAGAAGCCCTTGAAAAGCGCCTTGCAGACAAAAACGCAGAACGCATTTACGAAATTCCAAGCCAGCTGCACGAAGAACTTATTTCTGCAGAAAACCATATTTTTGAAACACAGCACCAGATTTTTGCTCTTAGAATGCTGCCGCTGGAGATGGTTCTTATTCCATTAAAAAAAGAAATAGAAAAAGAAGCACTGGAACTTTCTAAAAACATAACTACGGACATTCCGTCCACAACCTTTATGCTTGATAAGGTTATCCTAGAACAGCTGCGGACCATACTTTTACATCTTGTGCGCAACAGCCTGGACCACGGCATAGAAGACGAAGAAACAAGGGAAAAGCTTGGCAAAAACAGAAAAGGTTTAATTTCCATACACGCCACACAGGTTTCAAACCGGATTTTAATATCCGTAAGCGACGACGGTTGCGGCATACAATACGATAAAATCCGGCAGAAGGCAATAGAAATGAACCACGGCAAACGAGAAGAAATTCTTGCCATGTCTGACAAAAACCTGCAGCAGTATATCTTTATGCCGGGCTTTACAACGGCAACTGAAGTTACGGAAATTTCTGGCCGCGGCATAGGCCTTGATGCAGTGCGCAATGCCATGGAAAAAATCAAGGGCAAGATTCACGTTACAACAAAAGAAAACAAAGGCACAACCTTTGAACTTTCAATTCCATTGACCCTTGCCACACAGCGCGGACTTTTTGTCATGTCAGGTTCTACAAAGGTAATGATTCCGTCTCATTACATTCACGAAGTCATTACTACAGGCGGTGAAAACATCCTTACCATGCAGAAACAGCACTTTATAGGCATTCACGGCAAGGTTATTCCGCTGCACTATCTGTCTTCTATTCTTGGAACAAGTCCGCAGAAAAAAATTTCCAACGTAATCATCGTGGAATACCTGGAAACAAGAATGGCCATTGTTGTAGATTCCATCAAGCAGAACGAAAACGTAATAGTTACTCCCCTGCCGGAATGCCTGCAGAAAATAGTTTCACTGCAGGGTGTTGTCTATGATGAAAACTATTCAATTATCCCGATTATAGACATCCCGTACATAATGCAGAAGATGCGGGATCTTGTTTCTTACGATACTAAAAAATACGCTTCCAAGAATGCAGAAAAGAAGCATACTATCCTTATTGTAGACGATTCCACCACAACAAGGCAGATTGAACAGGCTATTTTTGAAGCAGACGGATATTATGTAGAAAGTGCCGTAGATGGTGTAGAAGCCCTGGAAAAACTAAGGAAAAGAAACATAGATTTAGTTGTAACAGACATAAGCATGCCAAGAATGGACGGCAAAACCCTTCTTACCAACATAAGAAGAAACGAAAACCTGAAGCACACTCCTGTAATTGTTGTTTCCGGTGCCTACGATATTTATGCAAAAAAACAGTTTATGGACCTTGGTGCACAGGCATTCATTGTAAAATCAGATTTCCAGAGGGGAAACCTTCTTGAGACGGTAAAGGAACTTGTAAATGGACAGTAAAAAGGTTTTAATTGCTTACGATTCAGACATTATAATAGACCTCTTAAAATCCTTTCTTGAAGAAGCAGAGTGGCAGGTTGACTATACCAAAGACGGCATAATGACGCTCAAAAAGCTTTTTTACGAAAACTACGACTGCCTTATTGTTTCAACGGAACTTCCCGTCATCAACGGTTACAGCATTACCCATATTGTAAAGGGCAATGACGAACTTAAAAACACTGCAGTAATAATAAGTGCATCAGAACAAGGCAACGACGAAAGGTTCTGGGCAGAAAATTCAAAATGCGATGCCTTCTACGTTCCTTCTTCAGAAAACCTTGGAAACCTTACTGCCTTAGTAGAAAAAGTAACTTCCCACTATACACGCAGGGCAAATTTCTATGGCAGGGAAATTGACGAGCGGGACATCATAAACCTTTTAAGCACAACCAGCAGCAGGGAACTTTCTGACCTTTACCTTATACGTGATGCCTTTAATATAGAAAACTATGTATGGGACCTGGATCATCTTCTTTCTCAGCTGGCAAAATCCATCAGCAGCATTTACAATTATGATGTCTTGGGAATCATTGTAAACGAAGACAAGGTTGTAGAATATTACGACAAAAGTGATTCCATCGTAAAAAACGACTTTCAGGATTTCCGCACCATTTGCCAGACAGACTTTACCAGCAGAAATAATTCCAGAAAGGACTTTAACTGGGCAAATTCCGTTTATTCAGAAACCATTATAGAACAGTTTAGTCCTAAAAAAGAAAAGCTTAAGAACTATAATATCTTTCCTGTAGACCCTACAAAGAAATTTCCTTTTACCATTCACGTTGCTACAACTTCATGCAATGCCATGAGCATAAGCACGCAGAAAAGGCTGGATTTTCTTGCAGACGTTTATTCGCCGGTTATAGAAAAGATAATCATCTACAACAAGAGCATAACTACAGAAGCAAACTTAAAGAATGCATTCAGCCGCTTTTTGCCGCCAAAGGTTATAGAAGGAATTATAGAAGGAGACAATTCAATTACATCTTCCATTGGGGAACAAAGGAAAGTTGCAATCCTGATGGCAGACATAAGGGATTTTACTTCCATTGCAGAAAGCAACGAACCAGAAAAGATAGTCCGTTTTTTAAATGACTATTTTACAAGGATGGGCAACATAATAAAAAAGCACGGCGGCACCATAGACAAGTTTATGGGAGACGAAATCATGGCACTGTTCGGCGTGCCAGAAAGCTACAAATACAACGGCTACCGTGCCGCCAATGCAGCAGCAGAAATGCTAAAGGAACTGGAAAATATAGACACAAGTTTTCTAAACATAAACGGAGATTCTTCTATTAAAATAGGAATAGGCGTTCACTACGGGCAGCCTATTGCAGGAACCATAGGAAGCGAAGACAAAAAGGAATTTACAGTTATCGGTGATGATGTAAACCTTTCTGCCCGCATAGAAAACCTTACAAAGCTTTACGGAACTTCTATCCTAATAACTGACGCCGTAAAAAAAGACATAGAGGCGGCAGAAGCAGACGTTGAATTCGGCAGGTATCTGTCTAAGCACGAACATTATTTTCTGCGCTACATAGACAATGTAAAAGTCAAGGGAAAGTCTATTCCCGTCCAGATTTTTGAATTATATAACGACAAAGAAAAATATACATGGAACTTCAGCAATAACTTCAGCAAGGGACTTTTCCAGTATCTTGCCGGAAACTTTAACGGTGCCCTGGATTATTTAAGGATTGCCAAGGTTCTGGCGCCAAAAGACAAGGCAACCCTTATCCTGCTTGAACGTTGCAGAAAATTTGTAAAGGAACACCCGGCACACTGGGACGGTTCCATAACCCTTACAACTAAATAAAGGCTTGCAGCATTATGGAAGGAAATACAATTAATAGAAGTAAAACCTTTGAAACAGAAATGATGGACACAGGCAGAATCAAAAACCTTGCCTGCGGTTCCGTATTCTTTATATACGCACTCTACTCTTCCGGCATTATCAGGCTTATGTCTGTAAAGGAACTTATTGTTTTTTCTGCAACCGTTGTAATCATAGCCTTAATAGCCCAGTTTCTTGTAGCACCTGTTACAAACAGAATGCTTACAAGAGATATTTCGGACCGCATAGGCAGAAACAAGCAGAATCTTTTGTCTACTGATGAACGCACGGTTCTTTTAAAGGATGTGCTGTCACTGCCACTTTCCATTAGCATGGAAGTTCTGGCAGTAATATTTTTTGCTTCCGTAATAACTGTAAGCATTTTGCTGATTAAATACCGCATAAGCTCAAGCCTTTTAATTCATGTTGTTTTCAGCTGTTGCTTTGGGCTTTATATTTCTGCCATTGCTGCTTTCTGCTATGCAGAAACACTATGCTGCAAGGTAGCCACAAAACTAATAGAAAAAGGAATCAATAAGGCAACAATTCATAAAGACAGGTTCTATGGAGCAAGCACCAAAAAGCGCGTCTTTTATTTTGCCATTCTGCCTGTAATCCTTTCTGCAATCCTGCAGACAACCATGGTAAACCTTACGTTAAGCAACCAGTGGAATGAATCATATTCAATGGCACACATTGCTTTTGTTGTTTTATGCAACGCAATAATGACTGTCAGCGTTGCCTGGTATCTTAATAAAAACCTTACGGTAAACACAAAAAACATCAGGTCTATTCTAGAAAAGCTTACTGACCGCAAGAAAGATCTTTTTTTCCCCACGGACTTAAGCCACGAACTTTCTTACAGCATTTTTCTTATAGACGAACTTATAAACTATTTAAAAGACCTTTCCCATGAAGCAGCAACAACAGGAGAAGAAATTTTTGCTTCTTCCGGCAGTCTTTCTAAAGATGCAAACCTTACGGCAGAAACTTCAATTTCAGAAGCAGCAGCCATCCGGGAATGTCTTGCAACCATGGAAAACGCCAAAAACCAGCATAAAAGAATTTCTTCATACATTGATTCCATACAGAAGTCCGCATCCACAACAAAAATTTCTGCAGACAAGTCTTCTAAGCTTTTAAAAGAAGGCGTGCAGAAAATGTCAGAAATAATCCAGTCAAACCTGGATACAATTTACGAAATAAAGGATTTAAGCGAAAGAGTAAACAGTATTTCTTCTATAGTAGATTCCATTGACGGCGTAACGGAAAGGACAAAAACCATTGCCTTTAATGCAGAACTTGAAGCGTCTGTAATCGGCGAACAGGGTGAAAAATTCCACATTGTTGCCAGCGAAATTCTAAGGCTTGTTGCTGCAATAAAATCTGCAAACAATGAAATACGATATAAGATAACAGACATAATCCATTACTGCGACAACCTGATTATTTCAAGTGAATCGGGAACACAGAAAACAAAAGAAGGAAGTGAATTTTACGTCAACCTGGAAAACAACTTCAATGAACTTTGCCTTTCCAGCGACATTACGGCAGAAAGTTTAAGAAAGGTAACGGACATTACAGACATTCAGCAGGGTGCCTTCAGCCAGATTAATTCTGTTCTTGCAGAAATAAACACGGGCTTTGAAAACTTTTCACAGAACAGCCAGAAAATAAGCCGAGAAACCAGGAACTTAAACGAAGCAGCGGCTAACCTGGGTTATTCAACAAAAGTTTCTAAAGGAGGTTCAAAATGAGTTTCTGGCAAAAGCAGGTTTTAAGATTCAGAAGTTTTCCTTTTGCATACCAGATAACTGTTATGATGTTTCCCATAACCATAGCAGTGCAGGTTTTAATTCAGCTTTATTCCATTCACATTTCAAGGCTGCCAGCAAACTATACCCTTTTGCAGATTGGCTGGCTAAGCTTTTTTTCTCTGCTTATTATCTGTCTATTTGAACTGGTATTTTATTGCGGCTATTCAAAGAAACTTTCCAACAGCTTCATTTACTGGCAGTCAAAGGAACTAAGCACAAAAGAAAGGACAGACATTCTGGAAGCAACAGGTGCTTACCCTATAAAGAAAGCAATTTTTCTTGCATTAATGTTTATTACAATCGGATGCATTTATTCCGCCTGCTCTCATATTATAATGAAGGCAGATTTGTTTGCCTGCATCTTTTTCTTTCATATTTATGTTTCCATTGCATACATCTATATTCTGATTGCAATCTACGTAATGGAAAAAAAGTGCAGTATGTATGCCATTAAGATTGCGGCACAGGGAATAGACCTTAAAGAAAAAAAGTTTTTTGGACTTTCTCAAAGGTCAAATTTCATAATCTATTTAATTGTTCCGGTAATAGGCACGGCCTTTATAACTATCCACGGAATTTTTTATGCCTTCCATGCACAGTCAATTTTAGGCAGCAACATAAATAATTTATCAGGCACCCTAAAATATCTGGAAAGCATGGGCATTTACATCAAGACTAACCTTACAAAACCGGAAATCCTGTTTTTTGTAATTAAGATTTCTGCTGCCAATGCAATTGCTTCCTGCCTGATGATTCTTTTTTATTACGTCAGGATTTTAAGCAACAACAGCCTGATTCAGAATTCCCTTTTGCTTTTAAATAACCGGAACATAAACCAGAAAAATCTTTTTGAAGTAAATATCTTTTCTGAAGATTCCTACACCATGTATCTTATAAACAGAACCATTCTTTTGTTTGATTCAATCATAAGGAACAACACAAGGGCTAATAAGAACATAGAAGAAATTTCTGGACTTCTTTCTGACATTTCTGCCAAAACAACAGAAAATGTCCTGACCCAGTCTTCCAACATAGAAGAAATTCTTGCAACCATGCAAAGCATAGATAATCTTTCCAATAAAATAGAAAATAGCTTTGATGAAGTAATTACGGTTGCTTCAAAAACCATGAACAGCGTAGATACTACTTTTTATGATTTAAAAAGCAATCTGGACAAGATAAAGGAAATTACAGATACAAACTTAGTAACCATAGACAATCTTAAAACGCTTTCAGAAAAGATTTCAGGCATTGGCGATGTTGTAAACTTTATAGATAAGCTTGCAGAACAGACAAAAACCGTTGCCTTTAATTCTGAACTTGAAGCAAACAACATAAATGCAAAAGGCGTTAATTTTACCAATGTTTCAGGAGACATAAGGAATCTTTCCAACAGCATTCTTGAAATTACAAAAAAGATTCACAATAAGCTTTCTGAAATTACCAGTGCAAGCCAGAAAATAATTACTACCGGCAATTACTGCATGAAGAAGATAGAAAAAGGCAACCAGATATGCCTTACACTTGCAAAGAATTTTGAAGAAATAAAACAGTCGTCAAAATCTACGTCTATAAATTCTTCAAGCATAAAGGAAACTTTGCATCAGCAGACAAATTCGTTCCATCAGATTGTAGAAACTTTGTCTCAGATTGCCAAAAGCGTGCGCAACTTTGGGGAAGCTTCTTCTTCCATAGCAGACACCATTGAAAAACTAAGGCAAAGTTCATTGCAGATTCTTGCCATTAACAATAAATACAATAAAACAGACAGTACACAGGAAGGTAATGCAATATGAAAAGTTTTGAACACCAGGCAATAGTAAAAAGCTTTTTACCGGATGTATTCAGCGCAATAGTTGTTTTCCTATACGCAATTTTTTCAACAAGAATTCCTATGGGAGTATTTGTTAAGTCAATAAAAGTGTTTATTTTCCTGCTTTTGTTCTTTCAGTTTGTCCTTGCCCTGATTACGAACCACTTCTGCTATAACAGGGTGTCAACAAAGATTAAAAGCTTTTATTCTTCAAGGACTACGGAAACAGAAAGGACACATCTTTTTGACGACATTATCCAGTATCCGTTCTATACAGCCTTAATGACTTTCTTTTACTTTTTTGCAGGAACGGCAATTTTAGCATATTATTTTTTCACGGTTCCTAAATTGCCATTAAACATTACAGGACTTTTCTTTATAGAAGCCCTCTTTGGAACTTATTTTGCTTCTCTTTTTGGATTTACATTCTGTTCAAAAATCGTATCCAAAATAAGCATAGACATAATTAGTGCAGGCATAGAAAAAGATTATGTCATGAAGAAAAAGTTCTTTGGCATAAAGCTTAACATGAAGGTTTTTCTTTTTGTTGCCCTTCCGTGCATTTTTACCTGCGTAATAAACTGTGCCGTTGTTATTGCAGGATATTATCCTTTTAACAGGACTACCCTTGCAGGCAACGGAGACATTCAGAACATAAGGATGCTCAACACAATTGTAATAAATACTGTTGTAATGTTTATTTCCATTTTCTTCCTTTACAGCGACATAAACAAGAAAAACACAAGGATGACAGAAGTTTTAAATGACATTACTTCTACGGACTTTACAAAAATTACCCCTATAGAAACTGACATTTCTGACGAACTTTCCTTTAACCACTATCTTGCAAACCAGATAATTTCCATGTTCCGCGGAATTCTTTTTCAGACAGAAGAATTCGGCAAGACCATAGGAAGTTCTGCATCAGAACTTATGCGCATTGCCAACGAAACTGAATCTACTTCTGTTGAACAGTCAACGGGAATTAAAGAAATTGTTTCTACCATGGAAAATGCCACAAACCTTAGCCACAATATAGAAAACAGGATTATAGAAGTTACGGAAATTGCAAAGAAGACCGTAGAAAAAGTAAACAGCGGGTCTGAACTTTTAGACAAGTCCCTTTTTTCTATAGATGCCATAGACAAGGCAAACGAAGTTATAATAGAAGGAATTAAAAACTTAAACAACATAATCAATTCCATCTGGGAAATTGCCAATATCATTGACAGCATTTCTGACCAGACAAAAATCATTGCCTTTAATGCAGAACTGGAAGCAACTACAGAAACCGGAGAAATACGCAACTTTAAAAATGTAGCCAACGAAATACGCCGCCTTGCCAACAGCACCATGGACAGCACAAGGGAAATAAAGGCAAAAATAAATGCAATTCAGAAATCTTCAGAACAATTGATAAAGGCATCTCAGGAAAATACTTCTTTAATCAGAAAAGAATCTGAACTTTCGGAACGCCTGGAAAACAAATTTACAAACATAAATAATTCTGCAAGATACAATTCAACATCTTCCAACGAAATCAAGTATCTTGTTGAACAGCAGACAAAGGCATTTGACCAGATTGTAAATACACTGCATCAGATAAGCACAAGCGTACAGGGATTTTCTAAGTCTACCAGGTCTCTTATTGAAACTTCCAGAAACCTGCAGGAAAACGTAAACTTAATTGAATCCACTGGAATTTCTGATACAGCCCAGACAGAAGAAAAGACAGAAACATCGGAGGCATAAAAATGAGCACAAAGGAACTTTCATTTTCAGCAAAAACTTACTGGTATAGAACGGCTACCCTGTTTGTCTGTGCAATTTTTATATTCTGCTATACAGGCTTTTATGTTGCCTTAAAGCCGTCACAGGCTTTGTGGGCAGCATTATGGTGTGCCACCACCTATGCCATTGCCCAGCTTTTAATAATGCCTGTGCTGCATAAATTTTTCGTAAGAGGCATGGAAAAAGACATTGTCCTGTTTGAAAGCAATTCCTTAACGGACGTTCAGGACAGGACAAGGCTTTTCCTTTCCATGGTACACTACCCTTTTGAATCCGCCATAAAGACTTTTATTTATGCCGCTATGGCAACTGGCTTCTTAAGCATTGTTTATCACAAATTCCCGGGCATTGCCATTGATACAAGGACGGCAAGGATTTCCTATATTGCGTGTCTTTTTGGTTCTTACACAACGGCCATAATCATTTACCATTTTAGCGAAAAGATTACAAAGCCCTATATTGAGCGCATTTTAAAATCAGGAATTGACCCTTCAATTCTGGAAAGGAAAAACTTCTTTGGTGCCCAAAAGCCATATTTTGGACTTTCAATTCTGGCACGCTGCATTATTTTCCTTTTTATTCCCTTTGTTTTTTCTAATATTCTTTCTTACTTTATGCTAAGACAGGGATACATGATTTTAAACGGAATGGTTCTTGGTCCTAAAGATCAAATTGTCAGGATTATTTTTGCCAATGTGCTTCAGATAATACTTTCAGGTGCACTTATCCTTTTGTTCTGCCGCTACATGAACCAGAACAATCAGCAGCTATGTGATGTTTCCATGGGACTTCTTGAAAACGGAAACCCAAACACAGAAATTGAAACTACCCTTTCTGACCAGATTCAATATAACGTATACCTGCTTGGAAAAGTAATTTCTCACTATAAAATAATAATGGATCAGTTTTCTGACATCGGTAAGGACATCCTGCATTCTACAGAAGACCTTTCCATAATTTCTGGTAAAATTGCAAATTCTTCTACGGAACAAAGTGCAGACGTTAAGGAAATCCTGACAACAATGGAAGATTCCAACGCACTTTCTAAAAACGTTGCAACGCGCATTTCAGAAGTTTCTGACGGCACGGACAAAACAAAAGAAGAAGTTTCTGATGCCTTCTATCTTTTAAAGGAAAGCATCAACAATTTGTCTGACATAAGCAATTCCAACCAGGAAGTTATCAACGGAATAAAAAATCTTGCAACACAGATAGACAACATTGATGACATTGTTACAATCATAAAGGACATTGCAGACAGGACAAAAATCATTGCCTTTAATGCAGAACTGGAAGCAGTTTCCAACGGAAAGAACGGACGCAACTTTCATATTGTTGCAACGGAAATCAGACGCCTTGCCAACAACACAATGGATTCAATTCAGACTATTCAAAACTATACGGAAAGCATTCAGGATGCTTCAAGGGATTTGATAACTTCTTCCGAGCAAAGCACGGAAACAATCCACGAAGAAGCAGGCATTTCTAAACAGCTGGAAACACAGTTTGGTGCCATTATGGAATCTTCCAATGAAACCAACGAAAAGGCAACGGAAATTTCAGGCATAATTGAACAGCAGACGGCTTCCTTTAACCAGATTGTAGTTACCTTACGCCAGATAAGTTCCGGCATAGAAAGTTTTGCACAGTCTACAAAGACAATTACAAACACGGTAAACGAAATGAAAAACATTGCCTTCAAGCTTTCAAACATGAAGGACAATCTCTAGAAAATCAGATTAAATGTCAGCAGGGGATTTTTGTTTCGGCAAGGACTGTAAGTATCTTTTCCATTATGAAAAAACTTTCGGGCGTTAAGGAATGCTCGTTGTCTTTTTCTGAATGGAAAAGCTTCCATGTTAAAGGCAAGTTGCTTGTGTTTACGGCATAAAGTGATGCTTCTTCGTCCGGCAGCATGGTAATGGCAACTGCAGGAATTCCACATGCAAGGAATGAAGCATTGTCACTATAGGGTGTAGGCAAGGTAAGCCATCTGCCGCCTGTTGCTTTTTTTAAAATATTCTGGGTGCGCACATAAAGGTCGCTTGCAGTTTTTACAAAGGCTGCAGGCGTTTTTGGTCCAAGATTCAGCATTGAAAGGACGGGAATGTTTCCGCGGCCGCAGGCATCAAAAACATAGACGTCGTCTTTTATTCCAAGCCGCTGAAAAGTGCTTGCAATGCCAAAGGCTCCCTGTTCCGTTACGCCTGTATTGGAACCAAGTTCTTCTCCGTCTGTAAAAAAAATCCTTACATTATGAAAATACTGGTAACTCTTTAACTGCACAGCCCAGTTCATTATCTGCCACACGGCAGCACTGTTGTCGTTGGCACCAGGACTGCCTTCTACCCTGTCGTAGTGAGCAATTACTGTTTTGATTCTGAACTTTGGGTTGTAGGCAGATTTTTCAAACTGAACAAGAATATGGTTTTTGCCGTCTATTGAAATTTCTGTAGAATCAATTCCTTTTGAACTTAGCCACGACCGTATAAAGTTAAGGCGGTTGCATTGAGGACTGATAAAACTCGAAAACTCCTCAGGAAGAAAGCCCATAAAACCTAATACTCTTTAGAAAAATATCCGCCGTCCCTGCGGCTGCGGTTTTCATTGCGGTCATTGCGTTCGCTGCGGTTGTCACGGTAACTGCGGTCACGGCTGTCACGGTTGTCGCTTCTAGAGCTGCGGCGGTCATTATAGTCACGTCGGCTGCCATAGCTGCTGCGGTTGTCGCGGCTATAATTTCTGTCTCCATAGCTTCTTTCCGTGCGGTCAAAACGCCTGCCGTCTCCGCGGTTAAACTTTTTTTCTTCTGCATAGTTTACGCGCACGCGCCTGCCGTCAACTTCGCGGCCGTTGTTTTTTGCAATGGCACCGTCGCAGTCAGCATCATCAGACATTTCAATAAAACCAAATCCCTTAGACTGGTTTGTGTCACGGTCTTTAATTATTTCCGCAGAAACAACTTCTCCAAATTCTGAAAAAAGTTCATTAAGCCTTTCTTCGTTAGTGGTAAAACTAAGGTTACCGATGTAAATTCTTTTAGACATGACATAATTATACTATAAAAATCTGCCGATGTCACATGGGGAAAAGCATTTGCTCTTTAGTTATCCGTGACTGTTTTAACTTTTCCCTCCAAGAAATGCTACGCATTTCTTGTATAGGTTTTTAACAAGAGAAAGCATGTGAGGGCCTATCGATACCCCTTCGATGGCATTGTCGATATATTCCTGGAAATTATATCTTCCATTTGACATAACTTTTTGATATAATTAAGAAAATTCAGTTTAAAGTGATGTTATTTTAAACATATAGGTATACAATTAAAATATGAATAAAGACGAGTTTTATGATTTATTAAAGTCAGTTCCCAAGGCAGAACTTCATGTTCACGAAGAAGCAGTTATCGGCCGCGAAACCGTAAAGCAGGTTTACGAAAGAAACTTCGGTCAGCAGATGACGGACGAAGAATTTAATTCTTTATTTGACTACAACGATCTGGCAGGATTTTTAACATCATTCATTAAAATTCAGTCTTTCTTTAAAAACATTCAGGATTTAGAAATCCAGTTCAACGACTTTGAAAAATACCTTAACGACAACAACATCGTCTACTGCGAAACTTTCATAAGCCCTACTTCTCATTTAAAAAAAGGCTGGAAGTTTAACGACATAATGAAGACAATTACTAAGTGCATAAAGAAAATCAGCAGCAATTCCCACAGGACTGTCCGATGCCTTATAGACGTAAGCCGTTCCTTTGGCCTGGAAAATGCAATGAACAATTTAAATTACGTAATTGCAGCAAGAAATCCTATTATTCTTGGAATCGGCCTTGGCGGTGATGAAGCAAAGGGCCCTGCTAAAGATTATGCACCTGTTTTTGACAAGGCTGTTGAACACGGCCTCCATACCGTAACCCATGCCGGCGAATCAGTTGAAAGCTGGTCCATGAAAGACAGCATAAACCTTTGCCACGCAGAACGTTTAGGTCATGGCATTCAGGCTATTAAGGATGAAGAATTCGTAAAGGAACTTGCAGAAAAGCAGATACCCCTTGAAGTATGCCCTACAAGCAACATCTTTATCCTTAGTGAATTTAAAGGCCAGATGAAAAATCATCCTGCAAAAAAACTTTTTGATGCAGGCTGCAACATTACAATCAACACGGACGACCCTACTTTCTTTAAGTGTTCACTCATTGACGAATACTGGAACATTTACCATGAACTGGGCTTTACGCTGGAAGACATTAAGACTGTCATCAAAAACGGTTTTAAAGATTCCTTCATGGCAAAGAAAATGAAAACCCAGTGGTGCAACAAGCTAGACGAAGCCTGGTTCAACTGGTTTCAGGCCCACCCGGACTGCAAGGAATAAATTAAATAAAGCAAAGTTAAGCCATCGTAAAAACGGTGGCTTTTTTTATAGCTAAACTGGAAACTTTGGCGTAATTTTCAAGTACAACTTGAAAATTCCACCTTTTTGTTATTACAACAAACAGCAGAACAAGGCAGTTCCCTGTTTTTTACTGTAATTTAAACTTTTTCTATTGAATATATGTCGCTTTTTTACTAAAATATGCGGAACTATTGCTATTTGAGCGATATTTTACAAAGTAATCTTTTTTAGGTGAGGTATACACTATGGCTTTTGATATTACTAAAGTTCGTAATATCGGTATCAGTGCACACATCGACTCTGGTAAGACAACAACTTCAGAACGCATTTTGTTCTATTGTAACAAGAT
>JALELH010000005.1 GCA_022768865.1 Spirochaetia bacterium | reverse complement strand
GTGAGGGTGTAACATGCACTTTCACGAGAGTGTAACATGCACTTTCACGAGAGTGTAACATATACCCTAATAAAAGTGTGTAATGCGGCATTGGGGTAGGATGGAAGCAGTTTTGAAAGAAATGAATAAAAAGGCTACTAGAAATTGATATAAAATATCTGTTAAACTGAAACTATTGGAAATGCCTGAGACCAATGCGGCGTCTCCCGAATCTTAACTGGCGTAAGTCAGAATAAAAGAAAAAGGAGGCTTTCAATATGAGAGAATTCGAAGTAATTTCGTTAGCCATACAAATGGCTGCACTTATTATTGAAGTACTTTCTTACCTTAAAATGCGTAAGATATAAAAAAAAGCCGCTACGTTTTCGACACGGATAGCGGCTTTTATACACTAACGTGGAGACGACCGAGTGCCTCGGTCATTTCCTTTTTTAATATACAATACTTTGTTTATATCGTCAAATGCTTTAAGTGCAGTTAATTAACTACAGCGCTGCAAGGGCTGCTTTTCTGGCGTGAATTTCCGTTGTGTCGTAAACGCTAAGGCAGGAATCTTTCTGCTGAACAAGCAGGCCTATTTCCGTGCAGCCTAAAATAACGCCCTGTGCACTGCTGGCTTTTAAATCTTCAATAATACGCTTGAATTCTTTTCTTGAATCTTCGTTTATTACGCCAAGGCAAAGTTCGTCATAAATTACATGATTAACAAATTCAATGTCTTTTTCTTCTGGAATTATGACTTCAATCTGGTTTTCCTGGATTTTGTCCTTATAAAAATCCTGAGTCATTGTATATTTTGTTCCAAGAAGTGCAACTTTTTTTATATTGTCTTTTTTAAGTTCCTGTGCCGTTGCTTCTGCAATGTGCAGCACAGGAATACGGATTTTCTTCTGAATTATGGATACAACCTTGTGCATTGTATTTGTGCAGATTACGATAAAATCAGCACCTGCCTTTTCAAGATTATGTGCTGCTTCTGCCAGGATTTCTCCGCTTTTTTCCCATTCTCCACTGGTCTGGCATTTTTCTATTTCTGCAAAATCAACACTGTAAAGAAGTATTTTTGCAGAATGAAGTCCGCCAAGCTGTTCCTTTACTGTTTCATTGATTATTTTGTAGTAGGAAACTGTGCTTTCCCAGCTCATTCCGCCGATTAAACCGATGGTTTTCATATGATTCTCCTTTTTTCTTTTATTCCCTTATCTGGCCGTTGCCGTCTATAAGGTATTTTGTGGTTGTAAGGGCTTTTATTCCCATAGGGCCGCGTGCGTGGATTTTCTGCGTGCTGATGCCAAGTTCTGCACCAAAGCCGAATTCACCTCCGTCCGTAAACCTTGTGCTGGCATTTACGTAGACGCAGCTTGCATCAATCTTTGCCTGGAAAAGCCTTGCGTTTGCCATGTTGTTTGTAATGATGCTTTCTGAATGCTTTGTGTTGTGGGTGTTTATGTATTCAATTGCCTGGTCTATGCTGGCTACGGTTTTTATTGCGCAGATTAAATCAAGGAATTCAAAGCCGAAGTCCTGGTCCTGTGCATGAACAAGTTTATTATAGGCTGCCTTTTCAAAATAAGGGTATGATTCTTCATCCGCATGAACTTCAACTTTTCCGTCAAATGCTGCTGCAAGTTTTGGAATAAAGTCTGCGGCAATTTCTTTATTGACTACAATGCATTCAAGGGCGTTGCAGACTCCCGGCCGCTGAATCTTTCCGTTGACTGCAATTCTTGCTGCCATGTCTAAATCTGCGCTCTGGTCTACATAAAGGTGGCATACGCCGCTGCCTGTTTCTATGACGGGAACTTTTGCCGTTTCAACAACTGTCTTTATGAGTTTTGCACTTCCACGCGGCAGGACCAGGTCTACTTTTCCTACAGCCGTAAGGATTTCCGTAACTTCGTCGTGGCTTTTGCATGGTGCAAGTTCTACTGCTTCAGGGATTCCGCCCTTAACGGAAGCAAGGCCTTCTTTTATTGCCTTTACAATGGCCATGTTTGAATTTAAGGCAGAAGAAGAACCGCGCAGTAAAATTGCATTGGCACTTTTGTAGGCAAGGGCAAAGGCGTCTACGGTTACATTAGGACGGCTTTCGTAGATTATGGCAACAACCCCGACAGGAACCCGCACCTGCCTTATATGCAGTCCGCCGGGTGTTTTCCAGCCGCAGGTTTCTTCTCCGATTGGGTCTGTCTGTAATATTATGGATTCTACGCCTGCTATAATGTCTGCCAGTTTTTTTTCGTTAAGGCTAAGGCGGTCTATAAGGCTTTCTTTTGTTCCTTTGGCACGGGCAAGCTTTACGTCTTCTTCGTTGGCTTTAAATATTGCTTCTTTATTTGCTTTAAGGCTCCGGCAGACTGCTTTAAGTGCTGCGTTTTTTTCCGTTGCATTCTGCAGGGAAAGCTGTTCTGTTCCCCTGCGCAGGGAATCAAAAATTGAATCCATATTCATGATAAAGCCCCTTGTTTTTACTGATTAATAATTTGCAAGGAAATACATGGCAAGGAGAAGGGCAATCCTTGTTTTTTCTTCTGACCAGTTTGTTTCCTGCGGAAGGCTTTTGAAATACCACCAGAAGATTCCGAATTCCGGGTCGATGCGGAGTGCATAGTCTGCAAAATCGTCTGCCCTTGTCTGCTTTCCGAACATCAGGTAAACAACGTCGTTTACGATGGAAATGAAATTTGAATATGCTGATTTATATTTGCTTTTGTTAAGCTGCTTTAATACTTCTTCTAAGAGATATGAAACCTGGGCTTTTAATTCTTCGTCTGTTTTTTCTACCCATGTTTTCTGAATTAACAGTGCAAGGTTGTTGCTGAAGCTGCTGATTAGTTTTTCTTCCTGCTCTTTGTTTTCTGCTATTTTTTTAAATGTGCTGCCTGTGCCTAAGACTTCGGCAAGCTGAACTGCATTTTTAACTGCTGCCTTTTCATCCTGTGTTTCAATTAAGGCTGTAAGGCATTGTAACGTTTTTTTTTCTACAAACTCTTCGATTAAATTATTTTTTTCTGACATGGGAACAGTTTACATTTTTTATAAAACTTAGAAAAGGGGAGTCGTTTTTTAGAGCGACCGTTATAAACTCCGCATGGTTTTAAGGTTAAGTATGCGCTGGTTTCTGGAGCCGCGGAACTGAATGCTTATGTCTTTTTCTGCAAGGACAAAAGGTCCGTCTACTAAAACGTCTATGCAGTTAAGCATTCTTTCTGTGTATTCAGTGTGTTTCTTTCCGACGGCAGGCAAAAGGTCTTTGTCGTAAAGGTAGCCGGAATAGCACCAGATGTTTTTCTTTGGAAACTGTGCCTTTACTTTTTCTAGAAACGGAGCAAGGGTTTTCTGGTTTTCTTCTTCAAAAGGTTCACCGCCAAGGATTGTAAGGCCGCTGATAAAATCCCGGCTTAAGGCGTCCATTATTTCTTTTTCTGTTTCCTGCGTAAATGGTTTGCCGTAGTCAAAATTCCAGGTGCATGTGTTAAAGCAACCCGGGCAATGGATTCTGCAGCCTGATACAAAAAGGCTGACCCTTACTCCTTCGCCGTTGGCAATGTCTATTTTTTTTATTTCGCCGTAGTTCATTTATGCACCTTTTTATTTATTTGTAACTGGAATATATCAGATTAAAAAAGCCGGAACTATGAAAATAATTCCGGCTTTAACTTTACTTTGTCTGTCAGGGGTTATTAAAGATGAAGGACTCTTTCCTGGATTTCCTGTGTTCTTCCCTGATTCCAGTATTGTGTGCCGATGTAACCGCATGTGCGGCGGGCAACATTCATTTTTGACTGGTCTGTGTTTCCGCAGTTAGGACACTTCCAGATAAGCTTGCTGTCCTTGTCTTTTTCAATCTTAATTTCGCCTGTATAACCGCAGCACTGGCAGAAGTCACTTTTTGTGTTCAGTTCAGCATACATAATATTATTATAGATATGCTTAAGGAGTGACATTACGGCAGGTATGTTGTTTTCCATATTTGGAACTTCAACATAGCTTACGGCACCACCAGGAGAAAGTTCCTGGAACTGTGATTCAAAAGTAAGCTTTGTAAATGCATCGATTTTTTCCGTTACGTTTACATGATAGCTGTTTGTAATATAGTTTTTGTCCGTAACGCCAGGAATGCTTCCGAAGCGGCGCTTAAGGCACTTTGCAAACTTGTAGGTTGTGCTTTCAAGGGGAGTTCCGTATACGGAATAGTCAATGTGTTCCGCAGCCTTCCATTTCTTGCAGGCATCGTTTAAAGCGTGCATAACATCCAGGGCAAAAGGTTTAGCTTCCGGGTCTGTGTGGCTCTTTCCTGTCATGAACCTTACGCATTCGCACAGGCCTGCATAGCCTAAAGAAATTGTTGAATATCCGTTGTAAAGGAGCTTGTCTATGACTTCTCCTTTCTGCAGGCGGGCAAGGGCACCGTTCTGCCACAGGATTGGAGCAGCGTCAGACTTTGTGCCTAAAAGGCGGTTGTGGCGGATTCTTAATGCCCTGTGGCAAAGTTCAAGGCGTTCGTCCATTAATTCCCAGAATTTAGCCTTGTCGCCGCCGGAAGAACATGCAACGTCTACAAGGTTCAGGGTTACAACGCCCTGGTTAAATCTTCCGTAGAACTTTGGCTTGCCTGTTTCGTCCCGGTAAACTGTAAGGAATGAACGGCATCCCATGCAAGGATAGCAGTTGCCTTCCTTAAGTTCCATCATTTTCTTTTCTGAAATATAGTCCGGAACCATGCGGCGTGCAGTGCATTTTGCAGCAAGTTCAGTAAGGTAATAGTAAGGAGTTCCCTGATCAATATTATCTTCTTCAAGAACATAAATAAGTTTAGGGAATGCAGGTGTAATCCATGCTCCTTTTTCATTCTTTACGCCCTGATAACGCTGCTTAAGGACTTCTTCTATAATGAGTGCAAGGTCTGCCTTTTCCTGTTCATTTTTTGCTTCATTAAGATACATGAAGACAGTTACGAAAGGTGCCTGACCGTTGGTTGTCATCAAGGTGATTACCTGGTATTGAATTGTCTGGACACCGCGCTTAATTTCATCCTTTACGCGCTGGTCTACCATATAGTTGAACTGATCTGTAGAAACTGTAAGGCCTGTTTTCTGAATCATTTCTGTTGTTTCTGCAATTATCTTTTTGCGGCTTACGTCTACAAAAGGTGCCAGGTGTGTCAGCGTAATGCTCTGTCCGCCATACTGACATGAAGCAACCTGTGCAATAATCTGTGTTGCAATGTTACATGCCGTGCTGAAAGAATGAGGACGGTCAATTTTTGTTCCGCTGATTACAGTTCCATTCTGCAGCATGTCTTCAAGGTTGACTAAGTCGCAGTTGTGCATGTGCTGTGCAAAATAATCAGCATCATGGAAGTGAATGATTCCGTCATCGTGTGCTTTAGAAATATCCGGATCCAGCAGGAAACGGCGCGTAATGTCTTTTGAAACTTCGCCTGCCATATAGTCTCGCTGAACTGAAACAACCGTAGGATTTTTGTTGGAATTTTCCTGCTTTACTTCTTCGTTGTTTTCTTCAAGAAGGCTCATGATCTGCTGGTCTGTTGTGTTTTCCTTCCTCATGAGCTGGTGGCGGTAACGGTAAGTGATGTAAAGTTTAGCAACATCAAAGGCCTTGTTCTGCATTATTCCGTTTTCTACAAGGTCCTGAATGTCTTCTACGTTTAAGGCACGGCCGGAATTGTGGCATTCTATTTCAATATCATCAACAATGGATTCAATCTGGTCATTGGTAAGACGCTTTGATTCTATGACCTGTTCGTTTGCCTTGCGGATTGCACTTGCAATTTTGTTGCGGTCATAAACAACTTCTGCACCACTTCTTTTGATGATTTTCATACTTTTTCCCCTCTCAATCTGCTGCAAATGTCAGTAGAAATACAGCAAATCAAACTTTTTTATGCTAATATCGCTATATATAGCGTTAACAATGTGGCTAGTATACTAGCGATAGTGTTAGAAGTCAACAAATGAGCGTTAGTCAGGGGAAGGCAAAAAACCCTATTTTTAAGACTGATAACAACATTTTTCGGTGACAGATTAGAAAAAAAAAATTTGATGCCTTTATTAAGGGCTTTCCAGTCAAAATAGGGTTACAAAAATGAATATAATTGCAAAAAAAAATAATATTTTCTTACAAAAGTGTTATTTTATTATAAAAATATGGAATTATTGTAACTGTTACCTTTATCGCTGGGATTTCAGGATTCATAGGCCTTATTCATGGCTGAAAGTTCCTTTTTTATGTCTTCTATAAGTTCTGCAGGTTCTATAACTTTAACTTTGCTTCCGTAGCTCATTACAAGGCGGCGTAAATCGTAAATCTGGGATGTTACAAATTGAACTAAAACACTGCCGTCGGCGTTTACTGTCTTTTTCTCTGTGTGATGCCATTTTCTTTCTTTTGCGTGCTGTGCAATGTCTTTGTGGAATAAAAGACTGACATTGTAGAAAGATTCGCTGTGCCATACGCCGATTTCCGGATCTATATATTTTTCAAGCTTATAGCCGGAAGGTATGTTGAATTTTTCCCCCGTAGCCTTTATGTCTGTCATTCTTGAAAAAGCAAAAGTCCTGAACTCTGTAGTTTTGTCTGAAAGGCAGCCGTGGACATACCAGTCTCCATTTTGATGAAAAAGTATCCTGTAAGGAAAAAATGTGTATTTTTTTGGTTCTGCAGCACCGTTTTTTGTGTAACTGAAGGAAATTGCCTTGTGTTCCTGAACGCAGTCTATTACGGTTGTAAAAATTGTGGTGTCAATAACAGCCATGGGGTCATTTATGACGCGGATATACTGTGCAATTTTTGATTCATCATAGCGTGCGCCGTCCGGAAGATATTTTTTTATTTTTCCAAAAAGGGAACTTAAATCTTTTTCTACAGGTGTGTTTTTGTAGACTTTCATCAGGCTCTGAAGCAGGCCCAGTCCTACAAGTTCTCCTGTGCTTAGATTAACTTTATCTGACCAGAAATCCGGGTCTTCAAGATAATATCCGCCGCCAAGCCGCTTCATGTCAGCCTTTATAGGTGCCTTTTCCACATTCTTAAGGTAGTTTATGTAGCGGTAAATTGTAACTTCGCTTAAATTTACATTTTCTTCAATCCTGAACTTGTTTTTTAAATCTTCTGCATTAGGGTATTCCATGGTCCTGATGAATTCAACTAATTTTTTTAACTTCCAGTTTTTATCTTTTTTTTCCATTTTTTCCTGTTTTTTAATACACTGAATCATTAATTGATAGAGGGTTTAAACTATATTATATCCGAAATTAAGGTTTGTCATTAATTATTTTTGTACTGGCTGCTGTTAGGCAGATAAGTCAATGGTCTATCAGCAATTGATAAGGTAAATGTCCGATACTGATTATGCAAAAAACAAAGGGGGCGTCTGTATGAAAGATTTTAATTCATTTGAAAACTATCTTAATGAACTTGGAAAATTCCAGTTTTTAACCGCAGAAGAAGAAAGGGAACTTTTAATAAAAGCCCAGTCAGGAAACAAAAAAGCAATGGAAAAAATAGTTCATGCAAATCTGCGCTTTGTTGTTGATCAGGCAAAAAAGATGCTCAGAACAGGCTGCAATGTGGATATTGAAGATTTGATTGCAGCTGGAAACATCGGCCTTGTTAAGGCTGTTTCAAAATTCAAAATGGAAAAGGAAGTTCGTTTTATTACCTGTGCTTCTTACTGGATTCTTGCCGAAATGAGGGAAGAAATAGGAAAGAATCATGCAATCAGGCTTCCTCATAACTGTCAGGTTATGCTTTCAAAAATCCGTGCTGCAGAAGAAGAACTTCCAGAAGGAATAAGCCGTGAAGAAGGCTATGAATACATTGCATGTAAAACCGGAACAACAAAAAAAACAGTAAGGGCAATTCTGGAATCAACAGGAATCATGATTTCTTTAGATTCACTGGTTACTGCAGATGGGGATGGTTCTTTATATGATTTTGTAGAAGATCCATATACTGCAGATCCTCTGGATGCAGTTATTGCAAAAGACCTTTCTGAAAACTTTAGAAAGGTGTATAAAAGTCTTCCGGCAGATGAACAGAAAGTTCTTGAATGTCATTTCGGACTAAAAACAGGTGAACCAATGTCTTTAGATGAAATTGCAAGAAACTGGACTTCTAAAATTACACGGGAAGGAATCCGTCAGAAAGAGCTTAAGGCATTGAGGCGTTTTTCTAAGGCAGAAAACATCAGTTATTTTGAAGATTATTTTGGCAAGGCAGTTTAAGGTAAAAAAAGTGACACCTGTCAATTTTTTTACCCGAGTTTTGTTTGCAAAATTCACAGGGTTTTAATTGCTTACCTTTTCATGTGCCATCCATGGCTCTATGGAAAGGTTCTAGTTTTGCGGTAGATAAATTTTCTGGCATGCTGAAATAAATCTACGGAAAAGTAGTTTTAACAAAATTCCATAAATTATTTTCTTGAAATTTTCAAATTCCCGTGATATATTAATCAAACAAATTTGGTTGGGAATTTTTCTCTGTCGTTGCGGGTGGGCATCGGCAGTTTTTTTTGCACTTTTGACTGTGTCTTTACAAATATGCTAGATTCGTCCTTTTTTTACAAGGTTTATGAGTGCATCTACAAATTCGGGATCAAACTGAGTGCTCTTTCTTTCTTTAAGCTCTTCAATGATTTTTTCTGCAGAAATACTTTTCCTAATGTAACTGTCTGAATGCATGGTGTCGTAGCAGTCTGCAACGGCAACTATTCTTGCTGCTTCCGGAATTAAAGTTCCGCTCAAATGTTCCGGGAATCCGGTGCCGTCAAAACGTTCGTGATGAAGAAGGGCTGTCTGGCATGCTTCCGGAATAGAAGAAAGGCATTTTAACAGTTCGTAGCCTTTTTTTGTATGGCTTCTTAAAGTTTTAAATTCGTCTTCAGTAAGGGGTTCTGTTTTTTTTAGTATATCATCCTTTACGGAGATTTTGCCGCAATCATGAAGCAGGCCGCAGTAAAAAACTTTCTGGCAGACATCATCATTTCTGCCGGATTCCTTTGCAATCATCCTTGAATATATGGCAACGCGTTCACTGTGACTGCCGATGAAAATGTCTTTAGCGTCTATGAATTTTGTAAATACGCTCATTACCTGTTCAATTATGATTTTATTATGTTCGCGTTCCTTGAGTTTTCTGATTTTAATTATGTTTACCCGAACCTGGTAAAAGAAAATAAAAGACCATAAAAGAAAAAGAAATCCGATTGTATAAAGCATAAAGTTTTCGCCCATGGAATCTTCCATGTGGTAAGTAATATAGGCATTTGCAAAATCAAAATCAAGATTTAAAGGTTCAGAATCAGCCTTATGAAAAATAAATCCTATTTCAGAATAATGAAAATCATCCGTATTATAGCCGGGAATGACATTTTCTGAATATAAAGTATCCGGATAATAA
Organism: Spirochaetia bacterium; assembly: GCA_022768865.1. Classification (GTDB taxonomy): domain Bacteria; phylum Spirochaetota; class Spirochaetia; order Treponematales; family Treponemataceae; genus Treponema_D. Next base: position 58,462 of record JALELH010000005.1, on the reverse strand, counting down.
ATTATTTTGTCTCCGGGGTTAAGATAAATCAGAAGGGGTTTATTCTTGCCGCAGAATTTATTTACTTTAAGTTCTTTCAGTTCGTTATAATCCTTGTTCTGCAGCTTAAAGGCTTTCTGAATTAGTTTTTTTCCTTTTGTTGTCTGGTGAATTTCTACTGAACCATTCCAGCAGTTTGTAAGGTAAACAGGTTTGGTAATTTTCAGAACCATCTTCCAGTTAGAAACAGAATGACGTGAATGGTTTATGATTTTAGACTGATAGACAGTTCCGTGCATAAGCGGATGATTGGGAATTACACTTTGCCAGATATTGTCTGGATCTTTCTGAGTAATATTAAAATAAAGAGAAGCCGATTCTTTCCCCATTTTTTGAGTTCTGTCTGAAAAAACAAATATTTTAAGGAGAAACAGCAGCAGTAAAAAAACAGCTGCCATAAAAGAAAAACCTGTCTTCTCTTTTTTAGTAAGCATTATTTGATTTTATATTTTGAATGGAATTTTGCCTAGATGGTTAAATTGTATTTTGAAGAAATTATAATGAAGCCTGCTTTTCATAGCCAGCGTGGATGTAAAAAATAATCCGCCGTTACGCGTCCTGAGAGAATTAAGCCCTTGGCTTAATTCTCGTGACCAATTTAATGAATTGAAAATTCATTAAATTGGTCGGTTACCAGGAAATCCTTGCACTTACAGCACCGGAAATGATTGACGATTTAACATCGTAGCCTAAAGTTGTTGTTAAAGACATAATGCCTAAATCAAAGCCTACGCCGCCGAAAAGCTGCGGATGGAAAGTTGTGCTGCTTGTGCTGTCTTTAAAATGAGATGGAAGAATTCCGTTGTTTATAATTCCTGCAAGGGAATCATCTTTAACATCAATAAGTTCTGCCCAATTGGCATCTACACTCCAGTCAACTTTAGTTTTAGAAACAATTAATTTTGTGCCTACGAAAGGAACAAGGAAAAGCAGTTTTATGGATGCCTGTGCTTCCATAATAAATGCCTTTGAAGAAAAATCCATGCCAGCACTTGCAGTGTCGTCCTTAACTTCAATAGAACCGCTTGTGTAGTAATATCCTGCACCAACAGATACTTTTGGCCTTAACATTCCGCCTTTAATAAGGGCATAGCGTATGTCTCCGCCAACTACAGTATAATCAAAAGAAACAGGATCAATGGCATCTTCAATGGCTCCATAAGAAGAAGAGTCAAACTTCATTACGGCAACACCAATATCAAAAGGAAGAATGATTCCGCCTATACGTAAGTCTGCGTTGATTGTAGGGAAGGCAAAAGTGTCTCCAATGTCTCCTGTGTCAATGTCAAGGGCAGCGGCTGTATCTTTTAAAGACGAAATATCAAGGCTGGATGCCCCCACGTTAATGCCTGCTCCAAAGTGAACACCAGGAAGAAATTTTCCAATCCAGGCATCTGCATAAATATTCTGAACGCCCTGTGTATTTGGAATTGTATCTACAAGGTCATCGCAAAAGTCGTTAAGGCCGTTTACAGTGTCCGTAAATGGAGTGTCAGAAGGAAACTGAGATTTGTATTTATCATAAAAGTCATTTATCTGCTTCTTATAACCGGTTGAAGTATTAGTAACCTGACTTTCAGTTACACTGTTTTTAGCAAGGGCAGCTTCAATTTGTGCCTTATGCTGATTTACAAGAGGAACAAGATCTGAAGGAATATCAAGAGTTGCTTCTCCATCTTTTACTTTAAACGTAATTGATTCAGCATTAGCCATAAAAACAGCAATGCCTGCTGCAAAAATTGCAGAAGAAATTTTCTTAAGATTCATAATAAACCCCCTGAAAAAATTGTATTTTAAAATTATTTATAAATTAGCCACTTCACTAGCGGCTTATTTTAAAATCCTATAACAAAATTGTAATTCAAGTAATAAATAAAAACAAGGCTTTGGCTTTAAAATAAGAAAGGACCCGAAAATTAATCCGGATCCTTTCTTATAGCAAAATTAAATTACATATTCTTTACTTTTTCTAAGCGGGCACGTGCCTTGGCTTCTGTTTCTTCCTTTGCTTTCTTAAGCTTTTCTGTAACTGTGTCCATGTTGTTTACCATGTATACAGGCTGAAGTGTAGCATCAAGAACATCACGCCAGAGTGAACTTTCAGGATCAACTGTGTTGCGCGAAAGGGTTGCCATGCTAATTGGGATATGAACATATTTGTCGTGAACTAAGCCAATGACAATTTTTGTTTTTCCTGCCATTGCAGCATGAACTGCATAGTTTCCAAGGCGTTCGCAATAAAGGCTGTCGTTGGCATTTGTAACGGCAGCACGAACTTCGTAGCTCGGGTCAATGTATTTAAGGTTGATTTCTGTTTTCTTTTCCTTAAAGTATGCATTGATTTTGTCGCGGAGGAAAATACCAATATCTGCAAGTTTTTTATTTCCGGAAGCATCTGTCTGGCCTGTTGCTTCAAGCAAATCCTGACCTGCACCTTCTGCTACAACGATTACTGCGTGTCCGCGGCGCTTAAGGCGTTCTTCAAGGTGAGTTAAAAGTCCGTTTGGTCCGTCCAGTTCAAAAGGAACTTCCGGAATAAGACAGAAATTTGTTTCATGGCTGGCAATTGCTGTGCAAGCAGCAATAAATCCTGATTCGCGGCCCATGAGCTTTACAAGACCGATACCGCCAATCTGTGAATGTGCTTCCATGTGGACAGAAGCAACGGCTTTTGTTCCCTGCTGAACTGCTGTTTCAAAACCAAAGGAACGGTCAATAAACTGAAGGTCGTTGTCTACAGTTTTTGGAATACCAACTACGGCAATATCAAGTCCACGGCGCTGAACTTCGTTTGCAATGTCTAAAGAACCACGCTGTGTTCCGTCTCCACCGATGATGAACATCATGTTGATGCCCATTTTTACAATTGAATCAACGATTTCTGCTGTCCTGCCTCCGCCACCACGTGATGTTCCAAGATATGTTCCGCCGATTTTGTGGATTTCGTCAACATTGTCCGGGTTTAAGTCAACTGGTTCAAAACCGTTTTCTGCAAAAAATCCCTGATAGCCGAATTTAATTCCCTTGATACGGCGAACACCATAGCGGTTCCACAATGTGCGGACTACAGCACGGATTACATCATTAAGACCAGGACAGAGGCCGCCGCAAGTGCAGATACCTGCAGTAACATGAGCCGGGTTAAAATAGATATATTCACGCGGACCTGCTTTTTCAAGCTGGTTTGCTTTTGGTGTAATGGCTTCTGGTTTTTCGTCATAGGAATTTACAACGCGGCGGACATAAGCGTCATCACGAACGAAAGTTGCACGGAAATCACCGTGATGCTGTGAAAGTTCAATAGGAGACTTTATTTTGCATTCTCCAAGATTTGTAACTGTAAAATCGTATTCTAATCCTGCCATAAGAAACCTCAAAGTATAGATATTTGGCATTAATTATAGAAACATAAGGGTAAAAATTCAAGGAGTGGAAGTTAAAATAAAGGATGTTGAATAATTAAAAACTTATAATTTTCAATTATTTGTCTGAAATGATGCAGAATTTTAAGGCTGCTGAAAGGAAAAGCAGGCGGCAACCGAGGCACTCTAATCGTGCCGAATTGACTCGCTTTTTCTGTAAGCAGCTTTTTTTGCTGACTATGGCGTTTATTTAAACATTTTATTCTCTTGAAAATTTAATTGATATTTTCTACCTTTAAAACAACAAAAACCAAGAGAGGATAAATATGAAAAAAATCATGACAATTTTAAGTGCGGCAGTTGCTTCACTTTTTTTGACTGGATGCGGATATAACGGAATTGTTGCTCAAAAAGAAAATGTTGAACAGCAGTGGGCAAATGTTGAAAACCAGTATCAGAAAAGGGCAGACCTTGTGCCAAATCTTGTGGCAACAGTAAAGGGTTTTGCAAAGCATGAAGAAAAAGTCTTTACAGAAATTGCTGAATCCCGTGCAAAACTTGGCGGCAGCGTAAATATTGATTCTTCAATTACAGATGACCCGGAAAAGCTTGCACAGTTTCAGAAAACCCAAAAAGAACTTGGAGCAGGTCTTGGCAGGCTTTTGGCCCTTACGGAAAATTATCCGGAACTTAAAAGTAACGAAAATTTCCTTGACCTTCAGAGTCAGCTGGAAGGAATTGAAAACAGGATTTCAACTGAGCGTAAAAGATATAACGATGCAGTCGGGGCTTATAATAAATCCATTCAGATGTTTCCTGGTGTAATTACGGCAAAAATGTTTCACTTTGAAAAGAAAGCATATTTTCAGGCAGAAGAAGGAACAAATAAAGCACCTGCAGTTTCTTTTGAATAAGGAAATTTTATGACAGTAAAACAGCTGAATAAAAAACTTAATCTTAAGCAAAAAGATTTTGATGAAATAAAAAAGGCAGTTGAACAGGCAGAAAATAAAACCAGCGGAGAAATTGCCCTTGCCGTAACGGCTGAAAGCGATTCTTATGCAGAGTGGGAACTTATAGCAGCAGGCATTACAGCCCTTGCCCTTTTTCTTTGCGTTTTTCCCATGTCTGCACAAATCTATGCCTGGCTTGATTTGCATTTCTGGCAGATTGAACCATGGTATCTGTGTCTTTTTTATGCAGGTTTAAGTTCTGTTGCCGTTGTTGTTCTTTATTTTCTATATAATATTCCATTTATTGATGCACTTGTAATTCCTGCCGGTGTAAAAAGCAAGGCTGTTACAAACCGTGCTTTAAGGTATTTTGCAGAAAGCGGAGTTTATTGCACGGATAATCACAGCGGAATCCTGATTTTTGTTTCATGGTTTGAAAAGCAGGTCAGGATTGTGGCAGACAGGCATATCAGCGAAAAAGTTTCAGAAGATTTGTGGAATATAATTGCTGATGAAATTGCAGAAAATATGGGAAAGGGCAGTGCAAAAGATGCCTTTATTTCTGCAGTAGAAAAATGCGGCCAGCTTCTTGCAGAAAATTTTCCATCTGAATCTGAAAAGAAAAATCAGCTTAAAGACGGCCTTGTAATACTGGAGAACTGAAATGTCTGGAAAAACAAACGAGAATAATTTTATTGGAATACTGATTTTGATTTTTTTTATGATTGGCGTTCCAAGTTTTTTAATAAAGGAAGTAACAAAGGGTGAATCTGAACCTGCTGCTGTTTCTAAAGTTGTGCCTGCAAAAGCAAATCAGAAAAATAGTTTTGCAGAAAGTCAGACTGACGGAGAGACCTTTGCATTTACGGCTCCTGTTGTTGATGAAGCAAAAGTTTTTTCTGAAAGTGCCCGTGGAAAATTAAATGAATTTCTTGTGAACCTTAACGATACAAAAGGAATTCAGATAGGCGTTTTGATTGTAAATGATATGGGCGGAGAATCTATTGAATCTTTCAGCCTGCGTCATGCAGAAAAATGGGCACTTGGACAAAAAGGAATTGATAACGGTGCTTTGCTTGTAGTTGCCATGAAGGAACACGGCGTGCGCATAGAAACCGGCTACGGCACGGAGGGTGTTTTAACCGATGCCAAATGTGCAAGGATTTTACGCAATGTTTTAGTTCCTGCTTTTAAATCAGGTAATTATGAAGAAGGAATTACAAAAGCAGTTGAATATATGGCAGCCATAATTTCAGAAGATGAATCCATGGTTACTTCTGCAGGTGTTAAATCTGAAAAAAATGAAAGCAAGGGTTCTGTTCCAGTGCCTGTTCTGATTTTTGTAATTATCTGGGTTTTAATGCTTTTTAGCGCCATGACAAGCAGTATATGGCGCAGAAGACGTGGAATTTTCTTTGTGCCTTTTATCGGCGTTTTTGGAAATGACCATTGGGGTGGCAGTGGTTTTGGTGGTGGATTTTCTGGCGGAAGCGGTTTCAGCGGTGGTGGTTTTTCAGGTGGCGGAGGAAGCTTTGGTGGCGGCGGCGCATCCTCCTCGTGGTAAGTTTTATTAATTGCCGGATTAAATTCTAGGGCAAATGTCGGGTTTTATAATCACAACATAAGAACTGTCACCCTGAACTTGATTCAGGGTCTATATTGCTTAAACAACACAGATGCTGAAATGAGTTCAGCATGACAGTTTTTTTATAGTTTTCCTATGTCATCCGGAATGACGTGTTAAGTTCAGAATGACGCCAGTAGTTAAATTTATTAGACAGCCTTTTTCTGTTATTTACAATGTTCACGGACAAGGTTGTTCATTTCTTCCGCCATTTTTTCAAGTGGCACCTGCTTTTGAACGGCTCCAAGTTCCCATGCAACCCTAGGCATTCCGTAAACTATTGAAGATTCTTCATCCTGTCCTAAAGTCCAGGCACCCTGTTTGCGCATTTCTGCAAGTTGTGCAGCACCATCGCGGCCCATACCTGTCATGATTACGCCAAGTGCCCTGTTTTTATAAATCTTAGCACAGCTTTCAAAAAGCCAGTCAGCAGAAGGCCTATGGCCGTTTCTTAAATCGGCACTTGAAAGCCTGATTACATTGCAAAGCGTAGATTTTTCAATGACAATATGGTAATTGCCCGGTGCAATATAAATCTGGCCCGGATGGATAGGATCTCCGTCTTCTGCTTCTTTAACATAGAGAGGACATATTTTATCAAGGCTTGCTGCAAATTCTTTTGTAAATCCTGCAGGCATGTGCTGAACTACAAGAATCGGTTTTGGAAATTTTGGATCAAGGTTCCTGAATACTTCACGTAAGGCATTTGGCCCACCGGTTGAAATCCCAAGAACTACAACTTCAATAGGTCCGCCTTCACGTAATGGCGTGATTACTTCCGGTTCTTTCTTTTTTGTTGCAGTAGAAAAAAGCGTAGGCGCAAATGTATGCTCAATCTTTGCCGGAGAAGCCTTCGGCTTTTCAATAATTCCGTCTTTTACTGCCTGGGCTTCAATTTCCTTAAGTTTTGCCTGCTGCATATAATGTTCAGCAGATGGAATCTTTTTACCATGAAGACGTGCAAATCTGCCACCATAAGAAGCGGCTTTTTCTATAATGAAACTTCCAACAGAAGAAATACTTGAAGATGTTGAACCTGATGGCTTAGTAATAAAATCACTTGCGCCAAGTTCAAGGCATTTCATTGTAACGCTGGCACCTTCCGTTGCAATGGAAGAAAGTATTACAACCGGAATTTTTATTCCTCTGTTTTTTCTTTCTTCAAGGAACTGAACGCCATTCATTTCCGGCATTTCAATATCCAGCAGAATTAAATCCGGCTTTAGTGTGTCTATTTTTTGCAAGGCAAATTTTCCGTTCATGGCAGTTCCACAAACTTTCATGCCTTCTGTGCCGTCTACGATTCTGGAAATAAGGTTTCGCATTAAGGCTGAATCATCACAAACAAGTACTTCAATTTCGTCCATAAAAAACCTCTTTTTTAATTTAAGTTCGTAATGCTGTTAAAAAAAGCGGCTGCACAAAACAAGGCAGCCGTTAGCTTTTTGTTAGTTTTCGTTCTTCTGGTAAAGACATGCCCAGGGAGTTTTTAGGAATTCAAACTTTGTGTCCATTCCAAATAAACTTTCTGAATGTCCTATAAAAAGATAGGAATGTTTTGCCATTGATTTCCAGAAGTTATCTATTGTGTTTTTCTGTGCTGCTTCGTCAAAATAAATTAAAACATTGCGGCAGAAAACAATATCAAGATTTCTTGCACCCATATCAAAACGAAGATTATGGTAGTCGAATTTAATTGTCTTCATTAAATCTGGTTTTACCTGATAACCTTTATCCGTTTTCGTAAAATAAGAAGCAAGGTAATTTTGCGGAATACCGGCAATACGTGATTCTGGATAAAATCCCTGCTGTCCTACCATAAGTGATTTAAGTGAAATATCAGAGGCGATGATTTCAAAAGTATATGGTGCTGGAAGCTTGTCTTTTAATAGCATTGCAAGAGTATAAGGTTCTTCTCCTGTTGAGCAGCCTGCACTCCATATTTTAATTTTTGTATCCCCTGTCTTCTTTTTATTTTCTATAACATGAGGAATTACATAATTAATAAGAGCATCGAAGTGAGGCTGGTTTCGGAAGAATCTTGTAAGATTAGTTGTAATGCTGTCAAGAAAAACTTTAAATTCTTCCTTATTGCTTGTAATAATCTTGTAGTATTCATCAAGATTCTGCAGATTTTTGTCACGCAGTCGTTCCTTTAACCTGCTGTCAAGAATAGAACGGTTTGTCTCTGAGAAAGTGATTCCGCTTGAATCATAAATTATTTTTCTAAACTCGTTAAACTGTGAGTCTGTAAGCAAATCTGACATAATAGGTAATTATAAGACGTAAATTGTAATTTGTAAACTTAATGAAGAATTTATTGAAAAAATATTGAATCACGAACAAAAATCTAATAGGGCGAATATCGAGTTTCAAAACAACTAAAAATATAATTTTTTATTACAATCAGATGCCGTAGGCAGGTTCAGCCATGAAAAAAATCTGCAGGAACAAAGCGACGAAGCCTTTTTTCAGGGCTGGTTCTGCCGAGAGGTGGTTGGATTTATGAAAAAAATTATTTTTTTTACAACTCGATATTCGCCCTAGAAATATGTAGGTTTTTATTTCCAGAGGTTTGCAGGATTTACTGAACGGCCGTTTTTGTAAACTGCAAAATGAAGGTGTGGTCCTGTAGACATACCAGTGCTACCTACACGTCCGATTCTTGTATTTGTGTCAACAAAGGCACCTTTTCTTGTAGTGATTTCGCTCATGTGGCCGTAAAGGGTTTTATAGCCTGAATGATGTGCAACTACAACATAATTTCCATATACGTTGCTCCAGCCTGCAGTAACTACTTTTCCCGGAAGGGCAGCGTATATGCTGGTTCCTGTTGAACAGGCCATATCTATGCCGCCATGATAAGTTCTTTTTGAAGAATCAAACGGATTTTTGCGCCATCCGAAATAAGACGTAAAATAGTAGCGTCCTTTTATAGGCCTTGTAAAAAGATCTCCGTTGATTTCCTGCCTTGTAATCCAGTCAAGTTCAGCGTATGGAACAAAAAGCTGTCTGCCGGCTTTTAAGGGCTCATTTAAGGAAATATTATTTACGGAAGAACATTTTTCAGCTTCTACTTTATATTTTTCTGATATGGAAGAAACTGTTTCACCGTCAGAACGAACAGTATATAAAATACCAGGCATTGAAGGGATTTTTAAATACTGGCCAATCTGAATTAAACGCGAAGAGTGAATGTTGTTTACGCTGATAATTGTATCCTGTGTAACGCCAAATTCATCAGCAATGAAACCAATCATGTCCCCTTTTTTTATGCGGTATGAAATATAAGAAAGTTCGCTGTCTGTCTGCCTTAATTCTTCCGGAGCAATATCTAAACCTTCAAGGGTAGCTTCTGCAACAAGTTCTTTTTCTATAGGATTGGAAACGTGGGCGTCAAAACCACCACGACCAAGAGAATTTTTAAAGTGAACGATTCCAAATGTGATACCAGTTACAAAAGCAGCAATTCCACATATTGCTGTTCCGCAAACCAAACCGTATTTTAAATATGCTTTCATTTTGTATTCATTGTACCACATTGTTTTTAATTCCTCAAATACATTATTTATTGATGATTTTGTTATTTTTTACCTAGGCCGATTAAATAGGTTTCAAAAGATTCCTGGCGGCAGGCTTCCGGTTTAAAACCTTTTGCCTGAGTAAAGGTCTCCCTCATTTTCATAAGAAGCTTCTGCTGGTCTCCGTTCTGAAAGATTTTTACGCAGAAATTGGCACCGGGCTTAAGCATGGTCTGGGCATACCAGATTGCCATTTCTACAAGAGCTTTGGAGCGCAGGGTGTCTACAACGCGGTTGCCGGTTGTTAATGGTGCGGCATCACAGACTACTAAATCGTATGGACCTTCTGCTTTAATTTTGTCACGAATTTCTTCACTTAAAAGATCGCCCTGAAAAAAAACAAGGTTATCTGCACGAACATCTTTTGAAAGAGGGTTTAAATCACAGGAAACAACTTTTCCTGTTGAACTTATATTTCTTAAAAGCCATGTTGTCCAGCTACCGGGTGCGGCACCAAGGTCAAGAACAACACTTGACTTTTTCAGCATTCCGAATTTCTGGTCAATTTCCTGAAGTTTATACACGCTTCTTGCAGGGTATCCTTCCTTAAAAGCTTTTTGAGACCAGTAATCAGGTTTTGCGTAACTATTCTGTTTAGACGGCATAATGCTATTATCGGAAAAAATTATATTTTTCAAAGAAAAAGTTTATTAACTTAGTATAAAAACCTTGTTTATATAGAGAGTGGACAGACTAAACATTATAAAATACTGTCTTTTTTATTAAAATTCATGGATTTTATGGCTTGAATTCATTGTATATAGTCTGGAATGTTTTTATACTCTACAAAAGTAAATATTTTGTCATTTAAATCTTGAATTCTGCCGGCAAAATATTTTAAGGAGTGTCAGATGGATTATGCACTGCGTTATGGCGATACATTGCCAAGACTTGTTAAAAATGCAACTGAAAAATGGCCGGAAGTTTCGGCTCAGCTTTCCCATGTAAAAGAAGGCGGATACAGGGAAATCAATTATCATGACATGTTTCAGAATGCAATGGATTTTTCCGGGGCTCTTCTTGAACTTGGCGTTAAGCGTGGTGACATAATAGGTCTTATTGCAGATAACCGTGAAGAATGGGAACAGGCAGATGTTGGTCTTCTTTCTATTGGTGCCATTGATACTCCGCGCGGATGTGATGCAACAGAAAGCGACCTTTCATATATCTTATCTTTTTCCGAAGTTCATGTTTGTATTACGGAAAATGAAGCACAGATAAAAAAGCTTCTTAACATAAAGAAAAATGTTCCTACTTTTGAAACCGTAATTGCCTTTGATTCTGTTTCAGATGAAATGAAGGCAAACAGTGAAGCCCAGGGCGTAAAAGTTCTTCAGTTCAGGGATTTGCTTAAGAGCGGTCATGAGTGGAGAAAAAGTCATCCGGACAGCGTTGAACAGGAACTTGAAAAAGGAAAGATAGACGAGCTTGCAACAATAATTTTTACTTCAGGAACAACAGGAACACCTAAGGGTGTAATGCTTACGCATAGAAATATTCTTTGCCAGCTTGATGAAGTTACAGAAAGAATTTTTCTTAATCCTGGAGAACGTGCACTTCTGGTTCTTCCTGTATGGCATGCTTTTCAGCGCGCAGTTGAATATATTATTCTCTGCCAGGGAGCAACACTTTGCTACTCAAAACCAATTGGTTCTGTTCTTTTGCAGGATTTGCAAAAGCTTAACCCCACATTATTGCCTGCTGTTCCACGAGTATGGACTGCTGTTTATGAAGGAATCTGGCGCAAAATGAGAAAGGCAGGCGGAATTACTTTGCTTATGTTCCGTTTTTTTGTAAGTGTTTCAGTTCTATGGTGTAAAATTGACCGCAAACTCCGAAGGAAAGAATCAAGATATGGAAATGATTATTTAGGTTTCTGGTGGCCGGTCCTTGTATGGCCATGGTTACTTATATATCCTTTAAAACTTTTAGGAAAACTTTTAGTTTTCAGAAAGGTTAAGGCTATGGTTGGAAAAAACTTCCGTGCAGGAATTTCAGGCGGTGGTGCTTTTCCAACAATTGTGGATAACTTCTTCTGGGCTGCAGGAATTAAAGTTGTTGAAGGCTATGGTCTTACGGAAACAGCTCCTATTGTAAGTGTTCGTCCAATTGCAGACCCGGTTTTTGGAAATGTTGGAACAACTTTCCGCGGAATTGAATGCCGTATTGTTGATGATGACGGAATTATTCTTGGTCGCTGCAAAAAAGGTTCTTTGCAGATTAAAGGCGACTGCGTCATGAAAGGCTATTATAAAAGACCCGACCTTACGGAAAAAGTCATGACTGTTGACGGCTGGTTTGACACAGGCGATATTGCAATTCTTTCTGTCAATGGTGAAATTACATTGAAGGGACGCAAAAAGGATACAATTGTCCTTCAGGGCGGAGAAAATATTGAACCGCTTCCAATCGAAGCAAAAATCAATGAATCTCCTTACATTGCAACATCTGTTGTTTTTGGAATTAATGACAAAGGCGTTGACCAGAAATATCTTACTGCATTGATTCTTCCTGATCAGGATTCAATTGAATCTTACGCAAACGACAATGGAATTAAATTTGATACTTTTGAAAACCTATGCAAGATGGAAGCAATTCAGAAATTCCTTGAACAGATTGTATTTGAAGAAGTAAGTGCAAAAAATGGTTTCAAGAGTTACGAAAGGATTAATAAAATTGCACTTATTACAAAGCCCTTTGAAGTCGGTGTTGAGCTTTCCGCAAAACAGGAAATGATGCGCTACCGCGTTGCAGACCTTTACAAGGATAAACTTGCAATGCTTTACAGCGATTAAAAAAAACGGGGCTGATTATTTTTTAGTCAGCCCTTTTTTATTGCTTAAACTTTAGTGTATCTTGCCCTTTCGCCGCCTATTAATTTTGGTCTTGTGTATGCAGCCGTAACGTAGGCTTTGCCAATGTGGCAGTCAGATAGTCTGAAAGGAACTGCAACATCTTTTAAATGCATTCCGATTAATGTGCTTCCAATGTCAATGCCTGCTGATGCCTTTATATGTTCAACTACAGCCGGATTTTTAAAGCCGTAATAAGCAGCCGTAGCAAAGGAACCGCCTCCCTTAAGCCATGGAACAACGCAGACTTCATCATAATTAAATTTTTGTGCACATTCTTTTTCCATTACAAGGGCACGGTTTAAATGTTCGCAGCATTGGGCAGCAAGAAAAATCTTATTTTTTTTACAAACTTTTTCTGCACCTTTAAAAACTGCTTTACCGATTTCTTCACTTGATGCATGTCCGATTAAGCCGCCTCCAATTTCACTTGAAGAACATCCGATTACAAAAATTGAGCCTTCTGCTAAAGGATGAGCATTAATAACCTCCTGAACGGCAGATGCAACCTGGGATTCTATTTCAGATAAATTAATTTCTTGTTCCATTTTTAATTCTCCTGTAAATTGTATTTATGGTTATAAAATAGTGGTTGGTTTGGTTAAGTTTTTTTAGTTTCCATTGTTCATTAGCTCCTTTAAGATTTTGACAGTTTCTTCAAACCGTTCTAAATTAATGTTGGAATAATTTAAAAGATACATGTGTGAAAGTTCTTCTTTGGGCGAAATATAATATTCAGAAAGCATATTAATATTGATGTTCTTTTTAAGAAGTTCTGCCTTTAATTTTGCATCAGATTTTTTACAGTTCAATTTTAAAATCAAATGCAGGCCAGAATCGCTTTCAATAATTGAACATTCATTATCCGAAAGATTTTTCTTTAAGATATTCAGAACTGAAATTCTTTTCCTGCCATAATAAAGGCGCATTCTGTTTATATGTTTTTCAAAATATCCTTCACTTATAAATTTTGAAAGTGTGTATTGTTCAAAAGTAGGAACAGGACATGAATAGAAATCCAGTGTTTTATAATAAAGATTTGCAAGATGTTCAGGCAGAACCATGTAACTGATTCTTATTGTTGAAGTAATTGATTTTGAAAATGTATTCATGTAAATAACTTTCCCATATGCATCAATACTTTGCAATGTTGGAATGGGATTTCCGTTCTGCCTGAATTCACTGTCATAGTCATCTTCAATTATGTATCGTTCATTTTTTTCATTTGCCCAGTTCAGGATTTCATTGCGCCTTGAAACTGGCATTGTAATTCCAGTTGGAAAATGGTGATTGGGACTAATGTGAACAATATCTGCCTTTGATTTCCTTAATTCCTGAATGCTGATTCCATTTTTATCAAGGTTTGCAAAGGTATATTTAACTTTGTTTATGTCATAGACTTTTCGGATTTTTATATAGCCGGGGTTTTCAATACAATAATTTTTCTTGTCTCCGATAATCTTGATTAGGGTTTCGTATAGGTTTTCTGTCCCTGCTCCGATTATTATCTGATCCGGATCTACACTCATTCCACGGAAAGACAAAAGGTGTTCTGCTATGGCATTCCTTAAGTCTTCAATTCCATTGCCTGGTGAAACCTGCAAAACTTTATCCTGCATTTCAGAAAGAACCTGACGGCTTAACTTTGCCCAAACGGAAAAAGGAAAATTCTTTGCTTCAATGTTATTAGATGAAAAATCAAAATAGTAAGATTTATTTTTGCTGATGCTGATACTAAGTTTTGTTTTTTTAGGTGTACACGGTAATGCTATTTTTTTTATGTCGCTTACAAAATATCCCCGTTTAATCTGTGTGTATAAATAACCTTCGCTGATTAACTGTTCGTAGGCATTTTCTACAGTTATTGTGCTTATGCCAAGATTTTGTGCAAGACTTCTTTTTGACGGAAGTTTCTCTCCGGTTTTTAAAATGCCTTTAAGAATGTCCTGCCGGATTTTCTGATAAAGTTCTTTATAAATGGGACCTGATATATTTGAAAAATCGTAAGTAAGCATTTTCCCTCTTAAATATTCTGGCATATAAGGCTTTTAAAAACTACATATTTATTTAATATCAGTTATTTTACATATTTTCAATAGATGCTGGAAATGTATGTTTAATTTATATGCCTTTGTGTTTCCTAAAATTACTTGACAAAAAAACATGAAAGTAATATTAATTAAACCCATAAGTTTAATTAATAAGGAGATAAAGATGGCAAGAAGAATTAAAGAAGAGCCATTAATTCACAAATCCAGAATTGCAGAAGTTGCTGTCAATTTATTTAGGAAGGGTGGAATAGAGAATACCAGCATGGATGATATTGCAAAAGAAGCTGGCTACAGTAAGGCAACGCTTTATGTATATTTCCATAATAAAAATGACATTGTTAATTTCATCAAGCTTAGAAGCATGGAAGAACTTGGTTCGGCAATAATTAAAAAGCTTAATGAAACAGATGATTATAAAAAATCTTTTATGGAACTTTGTTTTGAACTTGTTCATTTTCAGGAAGAATATCCTGATTATTTTGATTTAGTTTTGCAAAACATTGATGTTAATGTTTCCAAAGAGGACAGTCCTGCCTTTGTAAATGAAATCTATGAATCTGGTGAAAAAATAAACAATGCCATAGGTTATTTTATAAAGGAAGGAATTAAAAAGGGAGCATTAAAGCCTGCAGGCAATATTGTGGTCTTTATTTTTCAGCTTTGGGGAATGATTTCCGGCCTTATTAAACTTGCGTCAGAAAAGGAAAAGTATATTCTGCTTTCCTGCAATGTTTCAAAAAAAGATTTCCTTACAGATGGTTTTGAAAAAATATATTCAATTATAAAAAGCTGATTTTATATAAAGAGGTATTTATGAAAAAAAATTTAATTTTATTCTTGGTTCTTTCTCTGGGGGTTGCCCTAAATGCAGGCGCAAATGAATTTACAAAGTTTTACAGCATTCAGGGTGCTTTTTATCCTGAATCAAAACCTGTTTCTTCAGATTCCGGTAAAGTTCATTTTGCACCGGTTACAGGCCCGTATCATTCAATAGAAGCTATGGTTTCTTTAGGTGTAGAATACAAAATTCCTGCACCACTTGGAACTTCAGCAATGCTGAAAGATTCTTTTGTAAGCATTTCTCCAGTTATTAATATTTCGCCTGTTCATGCAGAAACAGCACTTGGAATATCATTCTTGCCTTTGCCATTTCTTAAGATCGGGGGTATTTCTTCCATAGGTTCAGGGTGGAATATGGGAGAAATATATGGTCTGCGGGAATATGATGATTCTGCTTCCGGAGGTTCAGTCTATAAAAATGCTACATTCGGAAAGAGATGGATTTATAACGCCGGTGCCTACGCCTGCTTTATGTTTGATGCCGGCTATGTTTTCCCTGGGGAATGGACTCATGTTGTCTTTCTTGCAAACTATAAAGTATTTTATGAAGGCATGACTGGCATGGGTAAGGGTGAACCGTGGGTTTATAAAACTGAGTTTTCAAAAGTAAATGGGCTTCAGGAAGAAATGAATTTTCTTTTAGGTTATCAGATGCCGTTAAAATTAAAAATGATTGGAATAAACTATAATTATTCAGGACATATTTACGGAAGTGATTATGGTGACTTTGATTCAAACTATAACGGTGAATTCAGAACCATGTTTATTTCTCCTATGGCTCAGATTGATGTGGGACAGAAAAATGAACTTTACATTCTTGCAAGGTTTAAGAGCATAAGAAGTTTTAAAGAAAGCCATAAAGCTGACGAACCGGAAAAAGAAATTCTTTTAACCCAGTCCGGCAGGGAATGGTTATTTTCAAGCCTTGCAGTAAGTTTTACGCATTACTTTTAAATATTCAGAATATACGCGCCGGATTTTGAGTCAACGGGCATGGGCTTTTGTGGCGAAGTTACCTGGATTTCTTCACCGCTGAAAAGTTTATGGTCTGTAATTGCAAGGATAAGACCTTTTGAAGAACAGGCGTAATAACCTGTTCTTCTGCCTGGTAATTTTATAGGGTCGCTTGCAATGCGGAGTGTAAGCAAAGAAGTCTCTTCTTCTTGGCTTTTGACTTGTCTGGCTTCTTTGTATTCAACTGCAACAAAAGAAAGAACAGCCCTTTCTTTTGCAAGACCTGCCTTTTCTGAAATGCGTTTAAGTTCTTCCGGTGCATTGTCTGCGGTAAAGGCAAAGTTGCACCATTTGCCGCCTTTTTTGCCGTCCATAGGGCAGGCTTCACAATGGCAGCATGGAGCAACGGGAATAAAGTTTTTTCTTATAAAGGCATCGCGCATAAGGCTTAAAAGTCTTGCAGATTTTGGGTCGCCTGGTTCAACAGAAAGTATTTTTGACCTGGAATTCTTTAAGTCCGCAAAAGAAATTAAGCGTTCAGAATATTTTTTTGCAAGAAAATCAGGCGGCATGGAAGCATCGTCATAAAGTTCATTGAGCATATTGGCACAGGTTACTAAATCTGCTTTTTCTTTAATGGAAGAATCTAAAGTTCCCTTTATGCGGACAATTTTCCATGTTGAAACTTTAAGTTTTGCAGCAACAGAAAGGAAAATGTCTTCTCCAAAGGAAAGTGCCTGCTGGGAAATATCAATACAGAAAAAAGTAACATTTTTATTTCTTAATTCCGGGCGTGCAAGAAGAAGTGCAATGGGAATCGTTAAAGGTCCGCTTCCTATGTCTGCAAAGGTGCAGTCATCATTAAAATCAAAAAAAACATTGTCTATGTTTGAAAAAAGCTTTACAAGGCGCACAAGATTCCACCATAAAAAATAATGGACATAGGCACTTAATGCAGTAGTTTCATTCATATAACCCATGCGGCGTTCTCCGCGGCGGTCAGTTAAGTTATGGCTTAGTGCAAGTATCTGCTGAGGCAAAAGAGCCTTCTGCTTTGAATTAAGGGGATGAGTAGTAGAAACAATTTTATCAAAATCCCTTAAGATTTCTTCTGCATCTTCCGGAATTGATGCCGGATTAAAAAGAGAAGAAACTTTTTTGCCTGTAAAAGTTTTTTTCTGCAGTTTCTGGATTTTTTCTGTTCTGAGTTTTTTCTGCTTCTGCTGTTTATCTGCAAATTCCTTTTCCAGAATTTTCTGCTTCTGTTTTTCAGCAACATCCTGTTTTCTTTGTTCTGCGCTGATTTTCTGTTTTAAGTTTATGCCCTGTTTCTTTTCATACCATTTAAGTTCTATTTTTTCTGCCATTCCTGTTCCTGTTAAATTAGCCGTAAAAATTGTATTCAGCGGAAATTCAATTCCGTTCTTTCCTTAATGCCTTAAGGGAAAAATAAAGTTCACTCAGGTCTGCACGGATTTCCCTGATTGTAATTATTGCATCAGGATTCCTCTGAAGATTCTTGGCATCCTGAATTATCTGATTTTTTGCACCTTCTATGGTGAACTTCTTTTTATAGATTAAGAATTTTAACCTTAAAATAATTTCCAGATCTTTCTGGGAATATATTCTTCTGCCGGACATTTCTTTTCTTGGCGTAAAGCTGGGAATAACTTCTTCCCAGTAACGCAAAACGTGAGGTTTTACTCCGGTTATTTTTTCAATTTGTCCGATAGAATACTGAGCCACTATTTTTCCTGCTGGTTGCGTTCCTGTTCCCTGGTTTCCCATTTCTGACGGCTTGCCTTCATTTCTATCTGAACAGGAATCTGATCAAAACCAAGATCCTGGCGGATTTTGTTTTTTAGATAAGAAACGTAAGTCAACGGAACATTGTCCGGCCGTGTTGCAAAAATCAAAAAGTTTACGGGGTTTACGCTTGTCTGGGTTATGTAGCGGATTTTAAAATGAATGGCCTTTGTTGCAGGCGGCGGATAATTTGCAAGCCAGTCCCGCAGAGCCATGTTTATGGATGCCGTATCAACCTTGCGCGTAAGCTGTGTGTAAATTTCAAGGGCAGTGTTCATCAGGTTCTTTAATCCGTCGTGATTTTTTGCACTCATGGTTATTATAGGAGCCCAGTTCATCTGACCGAACATGGTCTGAATCCAGTCCTTTGTATCACGGATGGCCTTGTTGCTCTGGTCTTCCAAAAGGTCCCATTTGTTCAGGATAAAGATAACGCCGCGTCCACGTTCAAAGGCAAGGGATGTAATTTTTTTATCCTGCTCGGCAAGGCCTTCTTTTGCATCAATCATTATAAAGGCAATGTCACATTCATCCAGAGTTTTAATTGCACGGTTAACGGAATAGTATTCAACATTTTCCGTAACTTTCTTTTTGCGGCGGATACCTGCCGTATCAAGAATCTGAATGTCCCTTCCGTTATAGCGGAAACTTCCTTCAACAACATCGCGGGTAGTTCCTGCATAGTCTGAAACAATGGAAGCTTCTGTATGAGTAAGGGCATTGCTTAATGTTGATTTTCCGACATTCGGCTTGCCTAGGATTGCAATGCGTATAGGACGGTTTTCGTCGCTGCTTTCTGAAACATGACTGAAGTCCAGGCCTTCAACCATTTTCTTCTGAAGGTCTGTAAGGCCGTCTCCGTGGCTTGCAGAAATAAGTGAAATATCCTTAAAGCCAAACTTCATGTAGTTGTAGGCAAGATGTTCGTTTTTGCCGCCTTCTGTTTTGTTTACTGCGGCAATAAGCTTATGGGAATAAGGGCGCAGGCGCTGAATAAGTTCTTCGTCTTCTCCTGTAATCTCCGTAGCATCAAGGAGCAGAAGAATGCGGTCTGCCCTTTCTATCATTTCTATGGTTTTTTCAACTACAAGGTCGTCCATTTCACTTTCGCGGCTTTTAAAATCACGCGTAAGTTTATATCCGCCTGTGTCCATAAGGTGAACCGGCTTTCCGTCTAAAAAGCAAGTGCCTTCAACAGGGTCTCTTGTAACGCCGGGAGTCGGGTCCGTAATGGCACGTTTAGTGTGTGTAAGTGCATTAAAAAGGGTAGACTTTCCTACGTTAGGGCGGCCTGCAATTACAATCAGCGGAAGATTCTGATAAACCTTATCCGGAAAGAATTTTTCTGTCTTTGATTTCCGCTGGCTTCTGATTTCATCTTCTGAATTCTTTTCTGTATTCTGCGGAACTTCATTTACAATTTCTTCTTCTGATGCAGCCGCTTTTACCGGCTTTGGCTTTGAAAAATCTGGCTTTGCTTTTTTCTGCTTTTTCATATTTTTTCCTGATAAATTCTTTTACTGAACTGAACGGTTTGAAAGGTTTTCAAGTTCAGAAATTGAAAAGTGGGAAAGAGTTTCTTTTATTACCGGAATGTGGGAAGGAGTCATGCTTAAGTTTCTGATTCCCATGCCCGTAAGAATAATGGCACTTTCCTTGTTTCCGGCCATTTCTCCGCAGACTGAAAGCGGAATGTTGAATTTATTTGCATTAAAGATAGTGCTTTTAATCATCCTTAAAACAGCAAGGCTGAATTCATTATATAAAGGATTGACTGCTTTATTTTCACGGTCAATGCCAAGAATATACTGGGTAAGGTCGTTTGTTCCAAGAGAAAAGAACTTTGAATGGGGAGCAAGAACATCTGCACAGATTGCAGCAGCAGCCGTTTCTATCATAATGCCGATTGGCACATCCGGGTTAAATGGAATTCCGTCTTCTTCTAAGGAAGAGCGGATTCCCCTTGCAATGCCAAGGGCAGTTTCAACCTGGCTTACATCAGTAATCAATGGAAGAAGAATGCGCAGGTTTCCGTAAATGCTTGCACGGTATAAGGCACGCAGCTGGGTCCTGAAAACAGCAGGACAGTAAAGGGACATGCGGATTGCCCGAAGACCCATCAACGGATTTTTTTCCTGAAGGTTAGGGAACTCTGCAGAATCAACAAGCTTGTCTCCGCCTACATCAAGGGTCCTGATTGTTACGGGCTTGTCTCCCATAGTTTCAAGCACCTGCTTGTATGCCTGAAACTGTGCTTCTTCGCTCATGGAATTGGAATAGGCACCTGTTTCCTGGATTGTTTTTTTTGCAGCATTCATAAAAAGGAATTCAGTGCGGAAAAGGCCGATTCCGTCTGCACCGTTTTCAAGGGCAATTTTTGCTTCTTCCGGTGTGCCTATGTTTGCATAAAGCTTTATGATTGTGCCGTCTTCTGTCTGACACGGCAGGTCTTTGTATTTTTTAAGCTGTTCCCTGTATTTTTGCTCTGCAAGGATTTTTGCGTTTGTGCTTGTAATTGTTGCAATGTCAGGCTGAACTATAACTTCGCCGATGTTTCCGTCTACAATGACTGTTCCGCCAGGCTGTGAAATTTCTGCGGCATTGTTTATTCCTACAACAACAGGGATTCCGTAACTTTTGGCAAGAATTGCAACATGACATGCACTGCTGCCTTCCGTAAGGGCAAGGCCTGCAATCTTTCTTTTGCTTAAGATTATGGTATCGCTTGTTTTCATTGCACGGCCGATGATTACGGAATCATCCGGAACAAGCTCTATGTCAAAGGCATGGTAATCAAGAAGAACGTCTATTACCTGGTTAAAAACATCTTCAATATCCTGGGCACGTTCTGCAAGATAGTCGTTGCCGCTGTTGCGCAGCATGTCTGCATAATCTGAAACCTTTAAATTAATGCAGAATTCAATGTTGTAAAGTTCCTTATCAAGATAGGCTTTAAGTTCGGTTAAAAAAACCGGGTCCTGAATCATAAGGAGATAGGTTTCAAGAACATCATGCTGATCCTTGCTGATTTTGGCGTCATTAAGATGGACATTTAAGTCATTCTGGACTTTTTTGCAGGCATCGGTAAAGCGTTTCCATTCAGGTTCTACTTCACTTTGAGAAATCTTTCTTTTTGATATAATGCGTTCCTGTTCTTCAGGAAGAATAAAAGCCTTGCCTATGCCGATACCAGGCGCTGCTGGTGAACCAAGTATAACGTTCATTCCATTATAATAGTAGGAAATTTAAAAAAAGACAATTAAGGCGGATATTTATTGTATTTTTATAAAAAGAAGTTATTATTTCAGGGTTCTGCCCGATTTACCGGCATTAAGCCCTGAATTCCGGATAGAACCACAATAATGTACTAGATAGACCCACAATACAGGACTGTATTGCCACACGCACCAGCACTGTTGTGACACACACACCAGCACCGTTGTGTCATACGCACCAGTCCCGTTGTGCCACACACACCAATACCGTTGTGCCAGGCACACCAAAAAAGAAGACCCCGATGCCGGAGCCTTCTTTATCTATAAAGAAAACTTATTTTTTAAGCAAAGCGGCAAAAGGATTGTAGCTGTAGCCGTCATCGCTGCCGTAGTTCTGGCGTTCGCGCGGTTTGCGGTCAGCAGGTTTTGCACCGGTGCTGCCTTTTTTAACTACAACAATGCGCTTTTTGCCTGTTGAAGTTCCCCCTGTTCTGCCGGCAGAACCTTTTTCTCCTGTAAGGCGGCTTGCAGCGTCGCTTTTAAGGGAAAGGCTGATTCTTTTGCGGTCCATATCAAGGTCAATGATTGTAAATTCCTTTACGTCACCAACTTTAATTACGTCCATAGGGTTTGTAACAAAACTGTCGCTCAGTTCTGAAACGTGGATAAGGGCAGTTTCATGAAGGCCGATGTCTACAAAGGCACCAAAGTCTACGACGTTCTTGATTTTGCCCGTAACTTTCATGCCTGTCTTAAGGTCTTCAAAATTTACAACGCCTTTCTGCATGATTGGTGCAGGGTATCCGTCACGAGGATCGCGGTTTGGCTTTGCAAGTTCTTCTGCAATGTCCGTAATTGTTGTTTCGCCGATGCTGTATTTTTCTGCCAGCTGCTTTTTAAAGTCAGCAGTAAGCTTTTCTCCTTTCTGAACTAAAGGAAGGATTTCTTTTGCAACGGCATAATTTTCAGGGTGAACCCATGTGTTATCCAGCGGTTCAGCACTTTCTGCAATCTTTAAAAATCCTGCACACTGTTCAAAAGCCTTAGGTCCTAAGCCCGGAACCTTGCGCAAGTCTTCACGGCTTGTAATCTTTCCGTTTGTGTCGCGGTAGGCAACAATTTTCTTTGCAAGGGAACTGTTGATTCCTGAAACATATTTTAAAAGATATGCAGATGCAGTGTTAAGGTTTACGCCTACGTTGTTTACAACTGATTCTACAACTTCATCAAGCTTGTCAGAAAGCTTTTTCTGGTTTACGTCGTGCTGGTAAAGGCCTACGCCGATTGCCTTCGGGTCAATCTTAACAAGTTCTGCAAGGGGGTCCTGAAGGCGGCGGCCCATGCTTATGGCACCACGGATAGTAAGGTCAAGCTCAGGGAATTCTTCGCGGGCAACGTCTGATGCAGAATAAACGGAAGCACCGGATTCGTCTACGACTGTAAATACAACATTGCTGTCCTTGTAATTTTCGCTGATTACTTTTGTAACAATAGCCTGAACTTCCTGGCTTCCTGTTCCGTTGCCTACTGCAACAACCTGAATGGCGTATTTGTCTATGGCATTGTTAAGCTGGTTGTAGCTGTCTTCCGGGTCTGTAACCTGGAAGAACTTAAAGTAGCCAAGGTATTTTCCTGTTTCGTCAAGGGCGGCACATTTTGTTCCTGTCCTGATGCCAGGGTCAATGCCAAGAACGCGGCTTCCTTTAATAGGCTGTGTCATTAAAAGGTTCTTCAGGTTTTCACTGAAGATGCCGATTCCGTGTTCGTCTGCTTCGTCAAATTCGTCGCTGCGGATTTCGCGGATAACGGCCGGGCTTAAAGAGCGCACGATGCCGTCTTCAATGGCTTCTGACATTGCCTTGTTGTTTATCTTATATTTTTTCTGAATAAGCCTGATTGCTGAATCAACGTCAACGTCGATGGTAACTTCAAGGGCACCTTCTTTTTCTGCACGGTTAATTGCAAGGATTCTGTGCGGCTTAACCTGGTTGAGCGGTTCTGAATAGTCCCAGTACATTTTGTATGTAGATTCCCTTTCTGCTTTTTCAGGGTCTGCGCCTTCAGGAACAATTCCCTTTGTAACCATAGTTCCTGTTGCCATGTAGTGATCGTGCAAAGTCTGGCGGTTTGCGCTGTCCTGGGAAACGCATTCTGCAACAATGTCCTTTGCTCCTGCAATGGCGTCTTCTGCTGTTTCTACGTTAAGGGCTGCGTCTTCGTTGTCTGTCTTTACGAATTCTGCGGCCTTAGCAAGGAGGGCAGCATCATCAAGTTCATACATGGCATCGGCAAGAGGTTCAAGGCCTTTTTCAATGGCAACCATGCCGCGTGTCTTCTTCTTTTTCTTGAATGGTGCATAAAGGTCTTCAAGTTCTGCAAGGGTTTTTGCAGACATAAATGCGTTGTAAAGTGTTTCTGTAAGCTTGCCCTGTTCAAAAACCTTGCGTACGTCAGCAAGACGGGTTTCTTCCAGTGCCTTGTATGTATTAAAAAGGTGGTCACTTTCACGAACCTGAAGTTCGTCAAGGGAACCGTGCTTTTCTTTGCGGTAACGTGCAATAAAAGGAATGGTACAGCCTTCCTGAACAAGACTGATAACTGCGCTTACCTGAGGAACGCGGATGTTAAGTTCCTCGGCAACTTTTTTCATGATTTCAACTTCATTGATTTGAAGTGCGTCGATAGTTTCTTTTGTAAATTCCATGGCACAATTTTATTTAAAAATCATAAGTCCGTAAAGAATGCCGGGGTATTGACAAAGGAAATTATTATATTGAAAGACACTGACTTTTAATTGTGATATATTGTCAAAATGAAATTAAAAAAACTGCTTACTATATATATGATTTTTTCTGCGGGACTTTGTTTTGCGCGTCCTAAGGTTGCCCTTGTTTTAAGCGGCGGCGGTGCAAAGGGCCTTGCAGAAATTCCGCTCCTTGAAGCACTGGAAGAAGAAGGCATAAAGCCTGATATGATTCTTGGCACAAGCATGGGTGCCCTTATTGGTGCCCTTTATGCGTCGGGATATACGCCAAAGCAGATACGGGAAACCATGCTTGGCCTTGATTATCTAAAAATCCTTGGCGAACGTCCTGTTTCCTTAGAAAGAGTTCCGCCTGAAGCTTTTTCCACAAGGGCAAACTCTAACATGGCACTTTCTTTTTCCCTGAGTGATTTTAAACTTGGTTCAGCACCTGGACTTATAGGGGACCAGAATATTGTAATGGAACTTACAAACCATTTAAGCCGTGTCCTTACAATAGACAATTTTGATGAACTTACCATTCCTTTCCGCTGCATTGCAACAAATGTTTCTACAGGTGAACAGCTTGTTTTAAAAAGCGGCTCTGTCGTTGATGCAGTGAGGGCAAGCATTTCTTTGCCAGGTGTCTTTACGCCTGCTCCTTTGGAAAACGGAATCTATGCCATGGACGGCGGACTTAGAAATAATCTTCCCGTTCAGATTGCAAGGGATATGGGTGCCGATGTGGTCATTGCCATGGATGTTGCAAGTAATCTTGATACTGATCCTGCAACTTTAAATGACTTTGTAACGGCAACGGAACAGATAATCAGTCTTGTAATTTCTTCCAATGCTGTTGAACAGTATAAACTTGCAACAATTGTTTTAAAACCTGATTTGGGAAAATATGGAACAGCAGATTTTTATCATACAAAAGAAATTGTCAATGCCGGTGAAGTGTGCATAAAAGAAAATCTGGAAAAGCTGCATGAAATTGCACAGAATATTTCAAGTCAGGGTTATGAACTTAATGTGCCTGATTACGACAGGACAGGTGAATATGAAGAGCTTCAGGATGTAAAAATCAATAAGGTTTTTATAAAGGATGTTTCATTTTCTAAAAATGGAATCCTGCCAAGGGTAAAAGAGTTTGAGTCTTTTGAAGGTAAAATCCTCAACAATGAAACAAAAGAAAAACTTACCATGGAACTGAAGGAAAAGAAAAATCAGTATCATCTTTCCAATATAAATTATACGCTGGAAAAAATAGAAGGCAGTGAAGAATGCAATCTTATAATCAGGGCAAATTATTACAGTCAGGAATTAAGCAGGATTTTCTTTAGCGGTAATCCATCTATTTCAGTCACCAATTTGCCTGCTGAAAAATATGTTACCATAAACCCCAGTACAACTTTAGGAATCTATCTTGTAGATCCGGTAGATGCCATGATTCGTGTCTCTTCAGGAAACATAATCCATGCCGATGCTACAGTGTATCCTGAAATTACTTCCATAAATGGATTTAAGCTTAGCGGTGAATTTGGCGGCGATTTTAAATACGGAAGCCTTGAACCGAAAAATTATTTTTTCTTTAACGACAGGCTTGTGGATTCTGACCGAGGTTTTATTTTAAACACGGGCGTAAGGTTTAAATACACGGACATGCTTACTTCAAGGCTAGGTTTTGCAAGCGAATCTGATTATTTAGTTTCAAAAGATGGCTGGTATAGAAATCATTATGTTTACAATGAATTTATATTTACAACTCTATATGAAAGTTTCTTAAAATTGCGCGGAAGTCAGGTTCAGTCTGCATTCTATATCGGCAAAAATGACGAAGACGCAAGTCAGAATGAATTTAATACATCCTTCAGGTTTGCATACGAACAGCGTTTTGAAGTTAAGCAGGAAACAACTTCCCTGGGCTTTGGCTTTTCATTCTGCAAAAACAGATTTCCTTATGAACTTAACATAGGCTATTGCGATTACGGGGGAATAGACGGAATGTGCGGCTATCCTATGGGAATGCTGAAAAGGGACTTTGAAATAATTGAACTTTCCGTAAGGCAGAAACTTTTTTCATTTATCGGAATGCCTTTTTATTTGATTGTTCAGGGCAAGGCAGGCGCATCGGATAATTATGATCCTTTTCATGATGACATTGAACCTGTAAACGATTTCTTTGGCAGCA
Organism: Spirochaetia bacterium; assembly: GCA_022768865.1. Classification (GTDB taxonomy): domain Bacteria; phylum Spirochaetota; class Spirochaetia; order Treponematales; family Treponemataceae; genus Treponema_D. The sequence goes on along the minus strand of JALELH010000005.1, from coordinate 32,251 downwards.
ATAAAATAATTGATGCCGGAGTCGGGGTCTACGGGGCTATTGGAACTCCTATAGGAAACATTGTTTTTGGCTACAGCGTAAACACAAGAAACAGATGGGTTGTAACTTTAGGAATGAAATAAAAGGATTGAATTATGATAAAATTATTTGCGCGTATTTTTATAAAAAATCATAAAGAATATACGGCTCCAAAAGTCCGTGAACAATACGGCATTCTTTGTTCTGCTTTTGGAATTTTCCTTAATGTGCTTTTGTTTGTTGCAAAGCTTACGGGTGCTGCAATAACCCATTCCGTTGCAGTTCTTGCAGATGCCTTGAATAATTTAAGCGATGCAGCATCTTCTGTTGTTTCTGTCATAGGATTTAAATTGTCCGGCAAAAAGCCTGATGCAGACCATCCTTTTGGTCACGGCAGACTGGAATACATTTCGGGCCTTATTGTTTCCTTTCTGATTCTTCTTATGGGCATTGAACTTTTTAAATCTTCAATAGGTGCAATAAGGTCTCCTGCAAAAACTGAAGGCGGAATATTTTCCATTGCAATTTTAAGTGCGTCTATTTTAGTAAAGCTTTACATGTATGTTTATAACCACGGCATTGCAAAAAAAATAAAGTCTGCCGCCATGGATGCCGTTGCAAAAGACAGTTTCGGAGACATGATTTCTACCAGTGTTGTAATTCTTTCCATTATAGCAGGGCATTTTACAGCATTGCCTGTAGACGGTATTGGCGGCCTTATTGTTGCAGTGTTTATTTTAAAAGGGGGAATTGAATCCTGCAAGGAAACCATTGATCCTTTGCTTGGACTTCCGCCGGAAAAAGAATTTGTTTCTAAAATAGAAAAAGAAGTCTTAAAGTTTAGTCCCATAATCGGCATACACGATTTAGTTATCCATGACTATGGCCCTGGAAGAATGATGATTTCCCTGCATGCAGAAGTGCCTGGAGACAAAAACCTTTTTGATTTGCACGAAGTAATAGACAGGGCAGAACATGACCTTTCAAAAAAGTTTAACTGTAATGTTGTAATTCACATGGACCCCATCGATGTGAACAATACACGCCTTAAGGAATTAAAACAGATATTAATAGAAGAAACAAAAAAAATCGGAGAAGGCTTTTCCGTCCATGATGTGCGCATGGTTCCGGGCAAATTGAAGAGCAACCTTATTTTTGACATTGTGCGCCCTTACGACTGCACTCTTTCAGAAGATGAAATCTGCAGGACAATCCGCGCTGCCATAAAAAGCCGTGCCAGTGACGTTAACTGCGTAATGACGGTTGAAACACCCTATGTGCAGTAGAACTTTAAGGCAATACTTGAGAAATATTTTTTATTCATACATAATGAAAGCATACTTGTTTCAGGAGAGCATTATGAAATTCAAGAAAATACTGCCTGCAATTCTTTGTGTATTTTTGGCTTTGGCGTTTACAGGATGTACCAAAGACAACGATGACGATCAGGAATATCTTGTGGAATACGGGGTGATTCCTAATAGATGTTATCAAAATCTCGCTATTTATACTGGCTTCTATACGTATACATATGAAGAAATTCAAGCTATAAAGACTTCATGTAAGTTTAATACAATTAAAGATACTTATAAAAAAGAAGTAATGGATGAACACGAATTAAGGTTTGAAGCAGCAGAAATCCAATCACTGACAGAAGCACAAATAGATATGTTATTGGAATTGGATTTTACCATTTTATTTTTTGAACTTAAGGATAGTACTGATAAACTGTGGCTTTACGTTCAGAAACTTTAGCTAAAAAAAGGACAGTTCAGCAAGTTGCATGACTGTCCTTTTTTTATAAACCTGCATTTTACCTAATAACCAAGTTCTTCTCCAACAAGGATAACCTTAATTCTTCCTGGCGGGCAGCTTGTCCTTGTAGTTACGATGTTTGCACAAAGGCTGTCTGATCCAAGGCAGTCAACACAGCGGCCGAACTTAGAACATGGTGTATTCATGTTCAGTCGTATGGCGTTAGGCGGCGTTGCTTCTGAACGGACACGGCGGACGGCATCTTCTACATTAGCAGCAATTTTATTCATGCCTGCTATGATAATTACATTTTTTGGTCCGTAAATAAGAAAGCAGATTCTGTTGCCGCGCTTGTCTATGTTTACAAGTTCCCCGTTTAAAGTTATGGCATTGGAACTCATAAGGAAAAAGTCTGCGTTAATGTTTCTGGCATTGGCTTCTTCTGCAGGAAGTTCTTCCCGCTTTATCAGGTTGTGGCCTGCTGCAATAATGTCATTTTTCAGGCCGCAGTCGTCAATGGTCATGGAACCGCCGTAGCCTACGGACTTTGCACCGCTGCCTAAAAGTTCAAGGACTTTCTTTTTTGCTTCATCAATGGTGTCGCAGTAGTATCCTTCCATACCGCGCGGCTTCATTTTTGTAATGATGTTTTCTGCCTGAATTCTGTAAAATGTTTTTTTATGCTGATTCATTTTTTTACCACCTCTGCAATGGCTCCTGCAAGACCAGAAAAATTCTGAATGTCACTTGGAACAATAATTTTTGTTGCTTTTCCGTCAGCTGCTTTTTCAAAAGCTTCAAGGCTCCTGAGGCGGATTACTTTTTCGTCAACGCCAGCTTCCTTGATCATTTTCAAACCTGCTGCCTTTGCTTCCTGAACCTGCCTGATTGCTTCTGCTTCGCCTTCTGCTTTTTTTACGGCTGCTTCTTTTTCTGCTTCTGCGGCAAGAATTGTTGCTTCCTTTGCAGCTTCTGCTTCAAGAATTTTAGACTGCTTTTGTCCTTCTGCCACAAGAATTGCACTTTGCTTCTGGCCTTCAGCAATAAGAATCTGTTCACGGCGTTCACGTTCTGCACGCATCTGTTTTTCCATGGCAACTTTAATTGCTTCCGGCGGAATAATATTTTTAACTTCAACGCGGTTAACTTTTATTCCCCACGGATCAGTTGCTTCATCAAGAATAGAACGCATTCTTGTATTGATTACGTCGCGGCTTGTAAGGGTCTGGTCAAGTTCCAGTTCTCCGATAATATTGCGGAGCGTTGTTGCACTTAAATTTTCCAGGGCATTAATTGGTTTTTCAACACCATAAGTATAAAGTTTCGGATCCGTAATCTGAAAATAAACAACAGTATCAATCATCATTGTAACGTTGTCTTTTGTAATTACAGGCTGAGGTTCAAAGTCCAGAACTTTTTCCTTCAGGCTCATGCTGTTGGCCATTTTGTCAATTAATGGAAGTTTAACATGAAGCCCAACCTGCCATGTTGAACAGTAGGCACCAAGACGTTCAATAACATAGGCATGGCTTTGAGGAACAATGCGGATGTTCGTTACGATAAGAATGAATGCAATAAATGCAAGTGCAGCAATTAAATAAATCATTTAAGCCTCCTTAGTTTTTTATTTTTACAACAAGAGTATTTCCTTCAACTCTTGAAACAATACAGATTGAATCAGCCGGAATTGAATTTCCGTCTTCAGATTTTGCAGTCCAGACAACGCCGTTTTTTGTTTTTACTTCGCCGAATTTAAATTCATCAATGGAAGAAATGCATAGGACAGTCTGGCCGTCAAGGCTGTTGATATTTTCCTTTCCCTGCTTTCCGCTTTTTAAAAATTTCACCACAAAGGAACGCGTGAAAACTGCAAGGGCTGTTGTAAGAAAAATGAAAATCAAAATCTGCCACTTTAAAGGCATTGAAGTCCGGGCAAGAAAAATCAAAGGCACGCTTGCAATGGCTGCCCAGATGGAAACAAGTCCCATGGTCACGGCTTCTAAAATAATTGAAGCTGCAAGAATGCCAACCCAAACCCAGGGCATAAAGTCTGTAAGAAAATTCACCATACCTACAATATAAAGAGAAAAGCCCTGATTTTCAATTTGAATTTATTCAATTAATTTCAAAATGATGTTATCCTATACAGTAATTAATAAGGATTTTAATGAAAACCAGAAACAAAATAATTTTGATTACGGCAGGCGTTCTTGTTTTTTTAGCAGGTGTTTTTGCACTTACTGTAAAACATCTTTATACAAGAAAAACTTTAGGAGACCTGGTTTTTGAGCCGGACTATTACTGGCCGGAAGAAAAAAGCGACGCAGGCAAATGGAAGTTCCGCAAGACATACGCAGGCTATGATTATTTTCTATACCTTCCGCCGCAATACAAGGATGACCAGCATAACGCAGAAGCAAAACTTCCTTTGTTTGTTCTATTCCACGGCAGCTATGATAAGGGCATTGCACTTGGCCGTTACGGCAGGATGTTTGCAGGACAGGAAGTTCAGTCCATACGCCCATGTGCCGTTCTGGTTTTGCTTGCACGTGTGGGCTACTACAGCGACTGCCACGATACAAGCATGCTTATTCAGAATGTCCTGATGCAGAATGAATGCATAGATAAAACCAGCATAATTGCTTACGGACACAGTCAGGGCGCATACTATGCCGTAAAAATGGCATGCTATCAGAGGGAACTTTTTAAGGCCGTAATTTCAGGCAGCGGCTATTATACGGTTACAAAAAAAGAACTTCTTAAACTTCTGCCCGTTCAGTTCTGGTTTGGACTTTCTGAAAACGACAAGGGCATTTATGAGCAGGGGTGTAAGACAGGCCCTTTGCTTGAAAAATACTGCAAAAATTCTGTCTATGCCCTTTATAAAAACCGCGGGCATTTTTATGTTGAACTTAAAGACGTGGCACCCCAGAGCGGTGTTGCTTTTATTGACTGGCTTAGCAGTGTTCTAAATGACAGGTAAGTCTAATTATTAAAAAATTGCGCCTTTATAGAAAATTTGACGCCTTTCGGCAGAACCAGTCCTGAAAAAAAGGCTTCCGCATTACGTTTGTGCAGATTTTTTTTCATGCCTGAACCTGCCTACGGCGTCTATTTACAATAAAATAAATATATTGCAAATTATTAATAAGCTAGACATTCAGTCAGGTAGTAAGATGAATAAAGAAGAAACAGACAATATAATAGAAGAAATTATTAAAAGGAACATGACCATTACTTTTATGGAAAGCTGCACGGGCGGGCTCCTTGCTTCCATGTTTACGGATGTAAGCGGTGCATCTGCAGTCTTTAAAGGGAGCCTTGTTACTTACAGCAACCAGATGAAAATTGCTGCAGGCGTTTCCGCCGGCGTAATAGAAAACTCTGGTGTTTATTCAAAAGAATGTGCAGGTGCCATGGCGGCGGCAGTTAAAAAAATATATTCCACAGACATTGCCATAGGAATTACTGGCACAACGGGGAATAAGGACCCTGCCAACAAAGACAGCATCTTAGGAACGGCATACTACTGCATAATGTTCCGCGGCAAGGTCTATGATTATAAGATAGAAGAAAATGTTTCACAGCTTAACCGCAAAGAAATTAAAAGACTCTATGCAGAAAGGGTCTATAAATCATTAAGGCAGATTATATTGCAAAATTCATAATTCTTTGGGAATAACTTCATAAACTGCCTAAAAAATATAGTAATTTTCTTATTTTTAAACTTTAACTTTATATCTTTTTTAAGCAGGCGGGTTTATAGTTATAGTATGAAAACTAAAAATTTAAATTTACATTTTGGTCCGGCTTCTTTTTATGCTGATGCTTTATGGATTGCAATACCTGTAATGGCACAGGCATTGATTCAGACCATGGTTTCCTTAATAGACAATTTTATGGTTTCCGGCCTTGGAGACGTAAAAATGTCCGGCGTAAACATTACGGGTCAGATTATTTTCTGCTTCATGGTGTTCTTAAACACAATCTGCATTGCAGGCGGAATTTACATGACGCAGTTTTCCGGTGCAAAGGATAAGAAGGGAATGCAGCAGGCCTTCTGCTTTAAAATCATGATGGGAATAATTGCCATTGCCTTATACAAGTTTGTCTGTTTAGGCATTCCGCGCCAGGTTTTAGGTTTAATGGTAAAGGGAAACGTTCAGGCAGACCAGATTCTTGATCAGGGCGAATCCTACATCCGCCTTATAGGCTGGGCCGGAATCCCCATGATGATTTCTACAGTCATTGCATCTTCTTTCCGTGAAATTGGTCAGGTAAAGGCTCCCCTTGTAATTTCCATAATTGCAACTTTAGTAAACACTTTCTTTAACTGGGTGCTTATTTACGGCAACATGGGCTTTGCACGCCTTGAAGTAAGGGGTGCTGCCATTGCAACGATTATTGCCCGCCTTGTAGAAATGGTTACCTTTATTGTCTATGTCCTTGTAAAAAAGCCTGATTTTGCCATCGGCATCCTTGATTTGTTTAAAGTAAACTTTAAGCTTATGGCAGAAATCCTGCGCAAGGGGGGAATGGTTTTGTTTTCTGAAATGCTCTGGGCTTTCTGTGAAACTGTTACAACGGCACTTTACAACGGACGCGGCGGTGCTGATGTTGTTTCCGGCATGAGCGCAAGTTTTGCCATTGCCAACCTGTTTTTTGTTGCCTTCGGCGGAATTACAACGGCAACAAGCGTTATACTCGGGCAGACTTTAGGCCAGGGCAGGCTTGAAGAAGCAAGGCAGAAGAAAAGCTGGCTTTTAAATGGTGCCATTGTTTTTGGCTGCATTATGGCCCTGCTTGGCATGCTTACCCTGCTCCTTGTTCCTGTAGTTTTCAGCAATTTAAGCTATGATTCAAGGCACATCTGTTCCATGATGGTCTTTGCCATGGCTTTATATATGCCGGCATGGGTTTATGTTAATGCCCAGTTTGCAGTTTCAAGGGCGGGCGGAGATACGGCAATGGGAATGTGCGTAGACGGCATCACAAACATTTTTATGGTTCTGCCGGGAATCTTTTTTATGGCATATTGCACAAGTGCAGGGCCTGTTTTCATGTATGTAATGATTAAAACCGTTGATTTTGTAAAGATTGCCATTGCAGCCGTCTGGCTTAAAAAAGAAAAATGGCTTAAAAACCTTGCCGTAGAAAACACTCAGGCTGTGGTGTAAGTAAGGAAAAGTTCTGGATTTTATACTTATGAGCGGAAAATTTCATACGTATGACGGGGGTGATTTCATACGTATGACAGGGGTGATTTCATACGTATGAAACGGGTATGTTTATACGTATGAAACGGGTGCGTTTATACGTATAAAGTTAACGCTTTTACCTTATGAATTTACCCTGTTTACCTTATGAATTTGCCGCATTTACCATATGAATTTAATTAATTTACTTTATAAATCTGATTCTGAAATATAAAAAAAGCATTTGTTTACAGTAAATAATTAAATTTTAAATTAGTCTGAGTCAGACATTCTGTTTTTATTCTACCCGAAGCACATCGACCAGGTGGCTTCCGGCGCCTAAAAGTTCCGGCCGTTCTGCGTTGCACATCTGGTATTCTACAAAGCGGTTAAAGGTTTCCTGGCTCATGGCGTTAAGTTCCCGGCGCATGTAGTCTGCAGGTCCGTCCGGGGAAAAGATCTTTTCACGCTTTAGGCCTGCCAGGCTGTTTAGCCGGTTTATGTCTTCTAAACGCACGTATTCATAAAGTTCTTCTTCTGATGGCTGCACGTGGAAGTTTTTGTCTATGTGGCCTGTCTGAAAAAGAGTGTCTATTCGTTCTTCACGGAAGCAGTAAGTTAAGACGCTGTAATCGTTCATTACGTAGGCTGCAAGAATAAGGCCGCCTTTTTTTGTTATGCGCTTAACTTCGTTAAAGGCTTTAAGGCGTTCCTTGTCTCCGTGCAGATGGTACAGGGGGCCAAAGAAAATTGTCAGGTCAAAGGTTTTGTCTGGCAGGAAGGAAAGGTTGCGTGCGTCCCCCGGCCAGCATTTTACTTTTGCGTGCTTGCTTTCAAGGATTTCAAGGTTGTGCCTTACAAGTTCAACGGCAGTTACGTCATAGCCTTCGCTGGCAAGGGCAACACTGTATCTTCCTGTGCCTGCACCTATGTCTGCAATTTTAAAATCAGTTTTGTCTTCCGGAAGATAGTCGTGGATGTATTTCATGGACACAAGGAATTCTACCATGCCGTGCCTTGTTGTAAGGCGGTGGTCTTCCTTGTGCTTGTTGTAGTATTTTTCTATTGGTGTCATAAAATCAGTATAAAGAGTTTTTATTCCGCTGAATGTTTTCTATTTATAAGCCGCGTACAGACTATGATTGCAATTCCTCCTGCAATCATTAAAAAGCATAGAATCTGCCCTGTGCTTATGTTAAGCAAAGATGTGTTTGTATAAAGGGCAGTGCTTCCGTCGGCAGAAATCCTGTAGCCTATGTCTGCGTCTGGTTCGCGGAAGTATTCTATTATAAAGCGCACAAGTCCATAGCCTGTAGTATAGCATCCGCCTAAAAATCCGTCGTATTTTTTTACCTTTCGCAGGTTCCATAAAACCGTAAAAAGGAAGATGCCTTCAAAAAATGCTTCGTACAGCTGGCTCGGGTGGCGCGGAAGGTTTACAAGCTTACCGTTAAGTTCCATTCCTATGGATGCTGCAAAATCCTTTACCCAGCCTAAGCTTGAAGAAAATTTTTCTGCACGTGGGAATACCATTCCCCATGGCATTGTGGTAATCCTGCCGTAAAGTTCGCCATTTAAAAAGTTGCCAAGGCGTCCGAAAGTATAGCCTAAGGGAATTGCTACTACCATGGCATCTATCCATTTCCATACCGGCTGTTTATGAACCTTGCACCAGACAATCATTCCTATAAGGCCGCCGATAAATCCACCGTGATAGCTCATTCCTGCAAGGCCTGTAAATCTTTTTGTTACGGTGTCAAAGGGCCAGAAAATAAGCCATGGCTTTTTCCAGTAAAGGCCGCTTGTGTCGTAAACAAGGGTAGAAAATACCCTTGCTCCTATAAGCAGGAAAATAATTCCCCATGTTATGAAGCTGAAGATGTCGTCTTCCGTTGCTTTTTTTTCTGCAGTGTCTAAGGCACCTTCCTTTAGCAGTTTCTTTAAAACAAAGAAGGCACTGGCAAAGGCAAAAATATACATAAGCCCGTACCAGCGGATAAGTCCAAGGAAAGGAACACCGGGGAAAACTTCCGGCTTTATGAATGAAGGGTAATCTATGTAAAGGAACTGGTTCATACTTTAAATCCTTGTGCTGCAGCGTCAAGAAGTTTTTTCTTAAGCAGGTTGTTTTCGTTTTTAAGTGCAGTAAGTTCATACTGCTGCTGCCTTAAGGTTTCTGCAAGTTCGCCAGGAGTAAGGGCTCCTGTTCCTGCAAGTTCTTCTATGTAAGACATTTTCTGGCCGAAGTCGTCTGCGGCTTCTTCCGTTGCAATTTCAAATGAAGTGTCTGCCGCCTGCGTCATGTCGTAGTCTTCGTCAAACTTTAAGGTTTCAGACTGAATAATTTTATCTGCAATGCGGAATATTGCCTGGCCTATTATTGACTGCGGTTTATAGACAATTACAGGCAGCCTTGAAGCAAGTGCCTTGTCCTGCAGTGTGTCCCGGTAAACAACGCCAAGATGTTCAAGGTCTAAATCCAGATACTGCTGGCATGAACGGCGGATTCTGTGGGCACGTTCTGCGTCTTTCGGGTCGTCAATCATGTTAAGGACTAAACGGGGATGAAATTCCTTCATCCTGTTTTTGAAGAGCTTTGTTGCTTCCGGGTCTTCTTTTTCAAGGATTTCTATAAGCTTTGGAATGTAAAGCCTTTGCAATGAAGCAGAATCTTTTTTTAGGGATTCAAGGTAATTGTATGCAGGCGAACCTTTCCTAAAGGTGTTATACATCATGCGGAATACAACGTTTTTAAGGAACAGATATCCGTTTAATGTTGCCGTTACGGTTGGTGCCGTTACTACAATTCCCTGCGGAGACAGAAGGAACATGTCCAGAATCGTAAGGTGTGTTCCTGCTCCAAGGTCAAGGATTAAATAGTCAAAATCGTCCTGAACCTTGTTAAAGCTTTTTATAAGTTCATTTTTCTGGCTTACCTTTAATGAAGTTAGTCCTGGAATTTCAGAATCCCCCGCAATAAAGGAAACATTCATGTAGTCTGTCTGATGAATTATTTCTTCAATTTTTGACTGGCCTGTAAAGAAAGTTCCTATGCCTTCCTTTGCTCCAGCATGCCCTAAAACAAGATGAAGGTTGGATGCTCCCAAATCAAGGTCTACAAGTAAAACTCTTTTTCCTGCCTGTCCTAGTGCTATGGCAAGGTTTGCACTTAAGAGGCTTTTGCCTACGCCGCCTTTTCCGCTGGCTACCGGTATTATCTGCATAGGTTGATTTTACCATAAAAAAAACATGCTGACAATTTGTATATAAAAAACAACGTAATAATTCCGATTGTAAATTCCATAAAAAGCATTTAAAATGAAAGGCAGAGGATATCTAAAAAATGAAGGTTTTCAAAAAATATTTTTTTATTACGGTAAATACAATACTGCTTTCTGTTTTTGCATCCCAGTGTTTTGCAAAGTCTCAGTCAGCAACGGCAGACAGTTCACAAAGCAATAAATATTTAGGAATCATCAATCAGCTTTATTATTTTATTCAGCAGAATTATGTAGAAGAAGTTGATCCGCAGATTTTATACGAAGGTGCTTTACGCGGAATGCTTCAGGCACTTGATGACCCGTATTCAGTTTATATGGATAAATCTGAATGGCGGAATATTTCTGATACTACACAGGGAAGTTTTGGCGGTGTCGGCCTTTCCATTACAAAGCCTTCTACAACAACAAAAGATAAGCCTGCCTATGTAGAAGTTGTTCAGCCTATTGATGACACTCCAGGGGACAGGGCAGGCATTCAGCCGGGGGATTTTATAATTGCCATTAACGGTGTTGATACAAGCACAATTACAATGGATGAAGTTTTAGGCATGCTCCGCGGAACTATTGGCGAAAGCGTAACAGTTACCATAAGGCGCAAGTCTGTAGAATTTGACCGTGTTTTAGTCCGCGCCCTGATAGAAAACCCGACGGTTAAATTCGGCATGATTGACAGAATCGGTTATATCCGCCTTTCTGAATTTTCAACAAACACTGCAGTGCATGTGCAGGAAGCTATTGATTCATTTAAGGAAAAAAACTGTGCAGGAATTATTCTGGACCTAAGAAATAACGGCGGCGGCTTGCTTTCTTCTGCCGTAGAAATTGCAGATAAATTTATTGATGACGGAATCATTGTTCAGACAAAAAGCAGGATTGAATATGAAAATGCAGTTTATAATGCAAGCGCAAATAAAACTGTAGTAAAAAATATGCCTGTTGTTGTTTTAATAAACAGGGCTTCTGCCAGCGCAAGTGAAATCCTTACAGGTGCACTAAAGGATACAAAGAAAGCATACATTGTCGGGGAAAAATCTTTTGGAAAAGGAAGCGTGCAGATTCCAAGCGGACTTGTAAACAAAGACGGATTTAAAATCACTGTTGCAAGGTATTATTCTCCTCTTGATGTAAACATTGACAAGCGCGGCATAAGGCCGGATATGGAAGTCCTTTATCCTGAATTTACGGAAGAGCAGAAAAATGAATGGGAACGTTTAGAGAAAGACGGCGTAGTTCCTTCTTATGTTGAAAATCATCCTGACATGTCGGAAAAAGAAATTTCTGCCTATGCAAATCAGCTTAAGAAAACCTATAAACTTGAAGAATCATTTTTACGCAAGATTATACGCAACGAAGCAGGCAGAACAAAAAAAGCACTTCTTTACGACCTAGACTACGACATTCAGCTTAATGCTGCAATTAAAGTCATTAAGGACGGAAGATTCAATGAACTTATGAAAAATACAAAAACACTTAAAGACCAGCTGGAAGAAGACGAAGCTGCTAAAAAAGAAGAATAGAAAATGAGGCAGTTTGTTGCAGACAGTGGTCTTGAAAAAGGCTGTCTTTGTATAGAGGGGAAAAAATTCCGCTATTTAAATTCTGTACTCAGGGTTGAAGAAGGGGACATGATAGACGTGCGCCTTCCTGACGGAACCTTGCAGCCTATGACCATTGCTAAAATTGATCAGGGGCAGAAAAAAATAATCATGCAGGTTGCAGGAGAAGAAATTGCGGAAAATTCTTTTGGCGTTCATGCAAGGGCTGCAAAAGATGAACTTTTTCCTTACGATATTTTTTTGTTTCAGTTTATTGCAAAACCCCCAAAAATGGATTTAATAATCCGTCAGGCTGTTGAATGCGGCGTTGCAAAAATTATTCCGGTAGAAGGAACTTTCTGTCAGAAAGGAAATGTAGAATCTGCAAGAAAAAAATCTTCCGGCAGCGATGACCGGTGGCAGCGCATTGTTACGGAAGCAAGGGAGCAGAGCGGTTCCCCTGTAGAAACGGAAATTATGCCATGTATGACTGTGGCAGAAGTTTGCAGGATGGTAGAAAACTGTGGCAATAAAAAAGCGGGAATTGTCCTTTATGAGCGTTCAGATGCAACTGTTTCCATAAATGAAGTAAAAGAAAAACTTAAAGGTGCAGAAAAAGTTTTTATTGCAATTGGTGCAGAAGGGGGCATTTCTCCGGAAGAAATCGATATGCTAAAGAAATCCGGGTTTTATGCCGTCCATATAAAAACAAATATACTCCGTTGCGAAACTGCGGCTTTATACGGCATTGCGGCAGTCCAGACTGTAATGGAAGAAAAATAGAATTTTGCAAAATGCAGTTTGCAGTAAGCATGTGCATTTTTCAGGAGAAATAAAATGGCTGTTCAGCGTATAAATATTCTGGGTGTTCCAGTTGATGTTTGCCAGCAGGGCGAACTTGAAGCAAAAATTCTTGAACTTATGGAAAAAGATGGTCCTTCTCAGATTATTTTTCTTTCCATCTGGGATTTAATCAGGGCACGCGGGAAAAGTGAATTTGCTGAATGTTTAAAAAATGCAGATTTAATTCTTCCAGTTTCAAAAAGCATTTTATCCGGCGCAAGGTTTCTAAAGAAGACTGTTCCTGTGCGCTATAATCCTTTTGATGCAACAATCAGCATACTTGGTCTTCTTGAAAACCGCTATAAATCTTTTTATATGCTGGGCGGAAGGAAAAAGGCTCTTGTAGAAGCTGAAAAAAACGTAAAGAAGACTTTTAAAACTTTGCGTGTAGTTGGCCGCTATGTCGGCTATTATAAGGCTCCTGCAGAAGAAGGAATCATTGAAGCAATCAGAAAGTCAAGTCCTTCTTTAGTTTTGCTTTGCGAAGGCGTTAAAAACAAGGAAATGTGGCCTTACATTAATCGTCAGAAATTTAATACAAGCATTTTCATGTATTACCGGGATGCCATTGGAATTTTTGGACGCAGAATCAAAAGGGTAAATCCAAAAACTTTTCAGAATGGCCATGAAATCTGGATCGAAGTTATAAAGAATCCCCTTAAAATGTTTTTGATTTTCCCGTTTGCGTGGTATATAATTTCCCTCATCTGGAACCGTATTTTCAAAAAAGACGACTAGTAAAATAATTTGAAAAAAGGAAAAATTTTTCTCATTTCAGAAAGCAGGAAGTTGTATTGGGCCTGCTTAAGGATGGTTTCTGGTGCTTATGATGTTCTGATGATTAGTCCGGATTCCTATGGTAAAGTTTCGGCCTATGGAGATGTTGCTGAAGCTTTTTTAGTGATTATTGATTCGTCTTCCATCGATTCATGTTTAGCTAAGAAAATAAGTAATTTCGTTTTAGAAAATTTAGGATGTCCTTTTATTTTCGTTGATTCCGTAGAAAAGCTTGCTGCAAGTCTTCATGATTTTTATCAGGAACCGGTTGAACAGTATGAAGAATGCCTGCAGGTTGAATCTCCTGCTAAGTGTCTGCATGCAGAGCCGCAAAGGTCTTATACTTACTATCTTGAAAAAATGGCAGAACATAACGACATTGTTCTTTTGCTTGGCGAAAGTGGTGTGGGTAAAAGCTATTCTGCAGAAATGATTCATAAGAATTCATCTGTAAGGGATAAAAAATTTTTGCACCGCAATCTTGCAGAACTTAATCCGACTTTAATTGAAAGTGAATTATTTGGCTGTGATAAAGGTTCTTACACTGGTGCCGACGTAGAAAGAAAAGGTCTTTTTGAAGAGGCAGAAGGCGGAACTTTGTTTCTTGATGAAATCGGAGAACTATCTCTGGAAAGTCAGGCAAAACTTCTTGGGGTTTTGGATACGGGAAAATTCTTTCATGTTGGTGGAAGTTCAAAAGAATACAAGATAAAGTGCCGTTTGATTTTTGCAACGGATGCCGATTTAAAACAAAGGGTAAAGGAGCATACTTTTAAAAAGCAGCTTTACTGGCGTCTTTCAAAGTATGTTGTTAAAATTCCGCCTTTAAGGGAAAGACGGGATGAAATCATTCCTCTGGCAAATTTTTTTGCAGAAGAATGCAGAAAAACCCTTTCTGCAGATGCCCTTGCATACCTTAAGTCTCTTGAATGGGAAGGCAATATAAGGGAACTGAAATTCTGCATAGAAAGATCAGCGGCTTTGTGTAGGGATAAAGTGCTGCTTAAAAAGGACATTATCCTTTCGTAATTTCCATGGCAGAATTTTTTTGTGCAAGGCCAGACGCTTTGTCAAAAACTTTCTCAATGTACTGGGCTTCTCCTTCGCTTAAGGCAGCACGTGAAAGAATGTCCCGCCAGAATCGTTCCATGTCTGCCTTGCCCGTAACTTTAAAAAATCCTATTTTCTGCAGGCTGCTGCTGATGGAATTTACTGTTCGGGTAAGGCGGTTTCTGTCAATGGGAATATAGCCTGTTTTTCTTTTTTCATGCTTATTGAAAATGCTAAAATGAGGCCGGAAGTTTTTATCGCTTTCGTAGCGGAATAAGGTGTAACAGATAATCTGGACTGCATGGCTCAGGTTCATGGAACCAAATTCATTGCTTGAAGGAATTGTTACTCCCATGGTACATTCAAGAATTTCGTTGTCGTCCAGGCCTGTTCTTTCATTGCCGAAGACGACAGCAACCTTACCGCCACTGCAATTGTTCTTCTCTGATGTAATTTTGTCTGCTTTATCTGCAAAGTCTTCCGGAAGCAAAAGTTTGCCGCGCTTTTTTCCACGGCGTCTTGTAGTTCCTGCTGCACAGACGCAGTCTGAAGTTGCCTCTGTTATGGTTGAAAAAAATTCAGCATTGTCAAAAAGATATGCAGCATGAATTGCAAGGATATGAACTTTTTCTATATCAATTTCTTCTTTTTTTCCTACAATGCGCAAAGTGTGGATATTACTGTTTGCCATTGCACGGCATACGGCGCCAATGTTGCGTGGCTCTTCCGGTCTGTCTAAAACAATTACGATGTTATCTAAATTCATTTTTCACCTTAAAAAAAAAGCGTCCTGAAAAAAGGACGCTGCTGTTTTATTTTATTCAGGAATCTTATATTTTCCTAAGAGTTTTGTTTGCAAAACTCGGAGAGCAAATATGATTTGCACTGGCGCAAACCATATTTGCGACTCTAACCTAAGAAAACATTTCCGTTCTGATCAATTGCAAGGATTGCCTTGCAGTCAGAACACTTAAATCTTCCTTGTCTTGTTGCCTTGAGTTTTCTTGAACAAACCGGACAACTGAATATTTTAGGGAATACAGAAGCTCCAGCAGGGTTGCTGTCCTGCTTGAAATGATTTATGGCATCTTCAATTGTTTCCTTAATGTTAAAGAAATGACTGAAACCAAGAAGCTGGAAAACTTCATAAACTTTAGGCTGAATATTCAAAAGAACTATGTCGCCGTTTTTTGGTTTTACAAGTTTAAGAAAAGCCGTAAAGGAACCGATACCGGTTGAAGAAACATAGTTAAGGTTTGAACAGTTAAAAACAATATTTACAAAACCATTGCCTACAATTTTGTTAACCTGTTTTTGAAAATAAACAGAATTATAAGTATCAATATAGCCGTTTAGAATTACCAAGATTGCATTATCAACGGCATCAACTTTTTCAAGAGAAATTTTAAGGCTGTCATCTTTTTCGTCATTAAAGCCTGAAACTAAATCGTTGTTATTCATAAAAATCCTCGCATCGAAAATACTCTTCCGATTCTAATTTTTAACTACTGACTACTTATTATAATACTAATTATTTAGCAAACAATCAATGCAGTAAAGAAAATGGAGTTTTCAGCTTAAATTTCGGACTATTTCATTGTTTTCTTGAGTTTTTTCTGCTTATAAATTGAATAATAACTGAATATTCTGTATTTTATGAGGCATAAAATAAATCGGGCGAATGTTGAGTTTAGAATAATTTGCAATATAATTTTTTTCTGCAGGCAAACGCCGTAGGCAGGTTCAGGCATGAAAAAAAATCTGCACAAACGTAGTGCGGAAGCCTTTTTTTCAGGACTGGTTCTGCCGAAAGGCGTTTAGTTGCTTGTATAAATCAGCAGTTTTTTTATAATTCTACATTCGACCAAATCATTTTGTTCTGGAGACCTGCAATGAAGGGAATGGAATTAAAGTATGGCTGCAATCCTAATCAGAAACCAGCCCGTGTTTTTATGGAAGAAGGTGAACTTCCTGTTACAGTTTTAAACGGGAAACCTGGTTTTATCAATCTTCTTGATGCCTTTAACGGATGGCAGCTTGTAAAGGAACTTAAGGAAGCAACAGGAATGCCTGCGGCTACATCATTTAAGCATGTTTCTCCTGCCGGTGCTGCAATTGGCCGTCCTTTAAGCGATACTCTTAAAAAAATTTATTATACGGATGATGTGGAACTTACTCCTCTTGCATGTGCTTATGCCCGTGCACGTGGTGCAGACCGCATGTCTTCTTTTGGTGACTTTATTTCCCTTTCTGACAAATGCGATAAGGCAACGGCGCTTTTAATTAAAAAAGAAGTTTCAGACGGAATTATGGCTCCTGATTATGATGAAGATGCACTGGAAATCCTTAAGGCAAAAAAGAAGGGCGGATATTGTGTTCTTAAAATTGACCCGGATTACGTTCCTGCTGCAACAGAAAAGAAACAGGTTTTTGGCGTAACTTTTGAACAGGGCCATAACTTCATTAAGCTTGATGAAAACGCCCTTTCTAACATTGTTACGGAAAATAAAAATCTCACAAAGGAAGAAAAAGACAATCTTATTATTGCACTTATTGTCCTTAAATACACACAGTCAAATTCAGTGTGCTATGTAAAGGACGGACAGGCCATTGGTATTGGTGCAGGCCAGCAGTCGCGCATTCACTGTACACGTCTTGCAGGAGACAAGGCAGACAAATGGTGGTTAAGGCAGTCTCCTCAGGTTCTTGGACTTGATTTCAAGAAAGACATTAAGCGCGCAGACCGCGATAATACAATTGATGTTTATACAAGTGATGATTATGAAGATGTTCTTGCTGAAGGTGTATGGCAGAACTTCTTCAATACAAAGCCTGCTGTGTTTACAAGAGAAGAACGCAAGGCATGGATTGCAAAAAATACTGACGTTGCCCTTGGTTCAGATGCATTCTTCCCCTTTGGGGATAATATTGAACGTGCTCACAGAAGCGGTGTAAAGGTTATTGCACAGCCGGGTGGTTCAGTGCGTGACGATAATGTTATTGAATGTGCAAATAAATACAATATGACCATGTGCTTTAACGGAATCAGGCTTTTCCATCATTAATCTTATGAACTGAAGATTATTATAAAATAAAGGCAAATAGGAAATTTGTCTTATTGATTTAATAAAAAATTAGGCAGAATTTTTCTGAAAACTATTGTATTAAAGGTTTATAGTAACTATATTTAAGTTGGCTTGTAAAAAGCTGATAAACTCTCTCCGATGTCCGAGCAATCGGACGGTAGCAGTGCTGGTTTTCCAGTGCTGCTATTTTTTTTTATTTGTATATTTGCTATATTAAAAAAGTTGAAAATCAGGGGCAAAATAATGGAAAATAAAATAGACGATGCAGTTCAGAAAATTCTTGAATCCTATGAAACCTATGGTGGCATAAACCTTGAAGAATCAAGAAAATTTCCTAACAGGGAAAATGTAATTGCTGTTCTTCATGACCTGCAGTATTTGATTTTTCCGGGCTACAGAATTGCAGAAGAGCTTGATTCAGCAACATTGCAGTATGTTACCGGCGAAAGGGTCAACCGCATTCTTTCCATGCTTACGAGGGAAATAAAAAAAGCACTTTCTTTTGTTGTTCAGGATTCAAAAATCCAGCAGTCTCATTGCTATAACCTTGCAGAAAAAACAGCTCTTGCCCTTATAGAAGAAATTCCTGAAATACGCAGGAAAATTGCACTTGATGTCCAGGCTGCAAATAACGGAGATCCTGCCGCAAAATCAAATGAAGAAGTTATCGTTTCTTATCCGGGGCTTGAAGCAATAACTGTTTACCGTGTTTCAAATTTCCTCTGTAAAAGCGGAATTCCGGTTATTCCGCGCATCATGAGTGAATATGCCCATAGCCGGACTGGAATTGATATAAATCCGGGAGCGACCATTGGAGAAAGTTTTTTCATTGATCACGGAACTGGTGTTGTAATCGGGGAAAGCTGCATAATTGGAAATAACGTAAAAATTTATCAGGGTGTAACACTTGGTGCATTAAGCGTTAAAAAAGAACTTATGAATAAAAAGCGGCATCCAACTATTGAAGACAACGTTACTATCTATGCTAATGCAACTATTCTTGGTGGTGCTACGGTTATTGGAGAAGGCAGTGTTGTAGGGGGAAATACATGGATTACAAAATCCGTGCCGCCTCATACGACAGTATTACAAAATGAACAGTGAGAATTTCTTAATTAAGTAATTTATGCTGAATTTTTAAGAATTCCTTGTGAATTCCACAAATTCTTATTGACTTAATTTTTGTGTTAATATATATTTCACAAACACATTCATATTTTACGGGTTTATTGGGTGCCCGTTTCTGCTCTTATAGCTCAGTCGGTAGAGCACATCGTTGGTAACGATGAGGTCAGCGGTCCGATTCCGCTTGGGAGCTATGAGAAAAGAACTTTGAGGAG
This sequence comes from Spirochaetia bacterium, assembly GCA_022768865.1. Classification (GTDB taxonomy): domain Bacteria; phylum Spirochaetota; class Spirochaetia; order Treponematales; family Treponemataceae; genus Treponema_D. Next base: position 13,371 of record JALELH010000005.1, on the reverse strand, counting down.
TAAATAAAATGGGAAGCAAGAAAAAGACTGCTGTTGAAATCATCGCTTTACAGTGTACAGAATGCAAGCGCAAGAATTACACAACATACAAGAACCGCAAGAATATTACAGGAAAGCTCGAAAAGAATAAGTACTGTCCATTCTGCCGCAAATCAATCCTTCACAAGGAAACAAAGGCTAAATAATAAAGCCAGCTAAAAAGAAACTAATTTATTTTATATAAATTAATTTAGGTCAGTAGCTCAGCTGGTAGAGTCCCGGTCTCCAAAACCGGTTGTCGCGGGTTCGAGTCCTGCCTGGCCTGTTAAATTATCTTATTTCAGAGGAAGAAGATGAAAAAGTTTATTCAGTTTGTAAAAGAATGCGCCGGTGAACTTAGAAAGGTTACATGGCCTACACGCAGCGATGTTCTTTCTTCAACAAAAGTAGTTTTCATCTCTACAATTGTTGTAGCAGTAGTACTTGGTCTTCTTGACTGGCTCTTTACAAAGGGTCTTTTCCTGGTATTTTAATTTAATCTCGATTTTTACAAGGAAATACATATGGCTAGAAACTGGTATATCGTTCATGTGTTTGCAGGTTACGAGCAGAAAATTTCCCGTACCCTGTCAGAAATGATTACAGAAAACAAAATCGATTCCTCAGTTCTTATCCAGGTTAAAGTTCCTACAGAAGAAATCACTGAAGTCCGTAATAATAAAAAATATACAAAGAGTAATTTGCTTCTTCCAGGTTATATCATGGTAGAAATGGATCTTCCGCAAATTGGCTGGAAAGATACATGCTCTCAGATCAGGCGTATTCAGGGTGTAACAGGTTTTGTAGGCACAAGTCCTTCAGAAAGGCCTCGTCCTATTTCAGCAGAAGAAGCAAAAAGAATGCTACAGGCTGCCGGTGAACTTAAAGGTGATAAGGCAGTTCATGTTAAGCAGTCTTATGAAGTTGGTGACAAGGTTAAGATTACAGAAGGACCTTTTGCTACGTTCAGTGGTTCTGTTGAAGAAGTTATGGCAGAAAAGAACAAACTTCGTGTTGCCGTTCAGATTTTCGGCCGCGTAACCCCTGTTGAAGTTGATGTTCTTCAGGTAGAAAAAATTTAATTTTGCTTAAGCCTGCAGTTTTGCGGGCTTTTGTCGTCTATAGACGCATGGTTTTTTGATAAGTAATTGATGATAAACCTTCTGGTTTTCGTCTTTTTCTTAATATTTGGGAGAAATACAGGTCCGTTGGACAAAGGTATTTCGCTAGAATTTCTTCCGCACGGAAGAATATTCACACCAATTTTTAAGGAGCTATATTATGGCTACAAAAAAGGTACAGACTTACATCAAGTTACAGTGCCCTGCAGGCGCTGCTACTCCTGCACCTCCAATCGGCCCTGCTCTTGGACCTCACGGTGTTCCTGCTCCAAAATTCGTTCAGGAATTCAATGACCGCACCAAGAACATGGAAAAGGGACTTATTATCCCTGTTGTTATCACTGTTTATCAGGATAAATCATTCACTTTCATTCTTAAAACACCTCCGGCATCTGTTCTCATTAAGAAGGCAGCAGGCATTCAGAAGGGTGCAGGAAATCCTCTCCGCGATAAGGTTGGAAAGATTTCAGCTAAGGCTGTTGAAGACATTGCAAAGCAGAAGTTACCTGATCTTAACGCAGTTGATCTTGAAGCAGCAAAGAAAATCATTGCCGGTACTGCACGCAGTATGGGTGTAGAGGTGGAGGCTTAAAATGAAACACGGAAAGAAATACATGGATTCATTGAAAAAGTATGATCCATCTAAGGCTTATGATGTTCCAGCAGCTTGCCAGCTTGTAAAGGATCTTCATTACGTTAAGTTTGACGAAACAGTTGAACTTTCTGTAACTCTCAAGCTTGAAAAGAATCAGACAGTTCGTGATACTCTCGTATTCCCTCATCAGTTTACAGCTGAAAAGCGTGTTCTTGTTTTCTGTAAGGAAGAACGTGCAAAGGAAGCTCTTGATGCAGGTGCTACATATGCTGGTCCTGAATATCTTGATAAGGTAATGGGCGGATTGCTTGACTTTGATGTTGCAGTTGCTACACCAGATATGATGAAGGACGTAGGTCGTCTCGGTATGGTTCTCGGCCGCAAAGGTCTTATGCCAAACCCAAAAACAGGTACAGTTACACCGGATATCGCAGGTGCTGTTGCAGCCCTCAAGAAGGGTCGTACAGAATTCCGCGCAGACAAGACAGGTGTTGTTCACATTCCTGTAGGAAAAGTTTCAATGGATGCAGCTAAAACAGCTGAAAACGTTAACACATTCCTTACAGAACTTGAAAAGAAAAAGCCTGTTGATGCTAAGGCTGGATTTGTCCGCTCAGTATCAATCAGTTCATCAATGGGTCCTGGTGTATGGATTGACTTCAAGGAGGCAGAATAATGGCTATTATGGGTAAAACACAGCCAGCTAAAACAGCTGCTATTGAAGAAGCAAAGAAAGTTCTTGGTGAATACAAGGATTTTATCTTTATCGAATACCGCGGACTTACAGTTGAACAGATTACTAAGCTCCGTAAATCACTTCGCGAAAAGGATGCTGCAATTAAGGTTATCAAGAATAACTTTGCACGCGTAGCATTCAGCGAAATGAACAATAACGATGTTGCACAGTTCCTTTCAGGACCAACAGCAATCGCTATGGTAAAAGATGAAGCAAACGAATCTGCAAAGATTCTCTTTGACTTCGTAAAGGAAGCTCCATCACTCGTAGTCAAGGGTGCATGGGTTGAAAATGAAGTATACGATGCTGCAAAAATCGAAGCTCTTTCTAAGCTCCCTGGAAAGAAGCAGCTTATCGCTATGCTCATGTCTGCTATCAATGGACCAGCACGCAAACTTGCAGGTACATTGCAGGCTTATGTTGAAAAGCTCGAAAAGGAAGGACCTGCAGCAGCAGCTCCAGCCGCAGAAGCACCAGCAGAAGCTCCGGCACCAGCAGCTGAATAATCAGCCGCTAAAACAACATATTTTCAGGACAGCACGTTCTGTTCTTGAAAACTGCAGTTAGGCTTCAATGTGCTGATTACTATCTGCAGAAAATAAACTGTATGCGGGCAAAAGAATCCGTAGGATTCATCCGCAACAAAAACAAAGCCTTAAAAAGGCAAAAGGAAGACAATTATGGCACTTTCAAATGACGAAATTCTCGAAGCAATCGCAAACATGACAGTTCAGCAGGCTGCTGACCTTGTAAAAGCAATGGAAGAAAAGTTTGGTGTATCTGCAGCAGCTCCAGTAGCAGTAGCAGCAGGTCCAGCAGCTGCAGCTGAAGAACAGACAGAATTCACAGTTACACTTGAATCATTCGGTGAAAAGAAAATCGACGTTATCAAGGCTGTTCGTGCAATTACAGGTCTCGGACTTGGTGAAGCTAAGGCTCTTGTTGAAGGCGCACCAAAGGTACTCAAGGAAAATGTATCTAAGGCTGATGCAGACAAGATGATCGCTGACATCACAGCAGCTGGTGGTAAGGCTTCAAAAAAATAAGTTAAGCAATTAACTTGAAAGGACGGGTATTTTTTACTGATGCCTGTCTTTGTTTTACATTCATTTATGTAATTTTGGCTTCAGGGTAGTGCAAAAGTTATCCTGAAGCTTTTGTCGTATAAAACGGCACTTATCAGGAAAGAAGGTTTCCTGTAAGGACACGGAATCTCGTGCTGAGTAAAGTTTTTGCTTGTAGCGGTTTCTGTTGTACCACACCTTCAGCAACATATAGGGGATCGTTAATGTTTGCAAAAAGCAAAACAATCAACCGTACGTATTTAGGCAAAGACATTAAAGACTTTATGGAATTGCCTAACCTTATTGACATTCAGCTTTCTTCCTTTGAATATTTCATTCAGCGTGAAAGGATGGAAAAAGGTGAACCTCTTTTGAATCAGGGGCTTCAGGAAGTTTTCACTTCTACATTCCCGATTGAAAGCCCGGATGGAAATTTATCCATTGAGTTTGATCATTATTCCATTGATTTTAAGAATCCAAAGTATCCTGAACTTGACTGTAAGAAAAAGGGAACTTCTTACACAGTAGGACTTAAAGCATGCCTCAGGCTTAATTTCAAGGAAACAGGTGCCCTTTTTGAAAGGGAAGTTTTCATGGGTGACATTCCGCTCATGACAGATAGGGGAACTTTTATCATTAACGGTGCAGAACGCGTAGTTGTTTCTCAGATTCACCGTTCGCCTGGAGTTATTTTCCAGAGAGAAAAGGGTGTTCTTTCAAGCCGTATCATTCCTTATCGCGGTTCATGGCTTGAATTTGAAATTGACCAGAAAAAAGAACTTATTTTTGCAAAGATTGACCGCAAAAAGAAGATTCTTGGAACAATTTTCCTTCGTGCATTAGGCTATACAACTCGTGAAGACATCATCAACTGTTTCTATGTGACAGAAGATGTTAAGATTCCGTCTGATGCAGAAAAACGTGAAGAACTTGCAGGAAAAGTTCTCGGCAAGAATATATTCACAAAAGATGAAGAAACTGGCGAAGAAAAGAAACTCTTCCGTGCCGGTGACAAGCTTCATCCCCATGATCTTGATGCCCTTGTTGCAAATAACATCAAGGAAATCAATGTTATAAAATTCAGCACAAAGAAAAACAAGGATGACAAAAATCTTTCACTTGACAGCGAAATGATTGTCAACTGTTTTGATAAAGAAGAAATTACATTCTCTAAAGACGGAAGCGAAACTCCGGATGAACCAACAAAAGAAGAATGTATCTCAAAAGTTTATTCAGTTCTTCAGCCTGGTGAACCAATTACAATTGAACAGGCAGAACGTGACCTTACAACAATGTTCTTCAGCATCCGCCGTTATGATCTTGGACGTGTAGGTCGCTATAAGCTTAATAAAAAATTCGGATATGAAAACCCTGTGGAAGATTTGACTCTTACAAAGGATGACATTATCCAGACAATGAAGCACCTTATAGAAGTTTATATTGGTGAAGATGACACAGATGATATTGATCACCTTGGTCGCCGTCGTGTCCGCTCTGTTGGTGAACTTCTTACAACATCATTTAAAAGCGCTTTTTCACGTATGGAACGCATTGCCAAGGAACGCATGAACGGAAAGGAAATTGATACTTTAAGACCTCAGGATCTTATTTCAATGAAACCTTTACAGTCTGCCGTCCGTGATTTCTATGCTTCAAGCCAGCTTTCACAGTTTATGGATCAGTGTAATCCTCTTGCTGAACTTACACACAAACGCCGTATGTCAGCTCTTGGTCCAGGTGGTCTTTCCCGTGATCGTGCAGGTTTCGAAGTTCGTGACGTTCACTATACACATTATGGACGTATGTGTCCTATCGAAACTCCAGAAGGCCCAAACATCGGTTTGATAGTTTCTCTTGCAATTTTCACAAGAGTTAATGATTACGGATTCCTTGAAGAACCATACCGCAAGGTTGTAAACGGCAAGGCAACAGATGAAGTTGTATATCTTGATCCGGACGATGAAGATAAATACTTTATTGGTCAGGTTACAGAAGGAATGAAGGATGACGGTTCTTTCCCGACAGACCTTGTTTCTTCCCGCCGCCGTGGTGACTATACAAACCGTTCACCAAAAGACATTCAGTACATGGATGTTTCTCCGCGTCAGGTAATTTCTGTTTCTGCATCCCTTGTTCCTTTCCTTGAACATGATGATGCTAACCGTGCGCTCATGGGTTGTAACATGCAGCGTCAGGCAGTTCCGCTTCTTTTCCCTGAACCGCCACATGTTGGTACAGGTATGGAACGCAAGACAGCTTACGATTCAGGTGTTCTTGTAAAGGCACGCCGTGATGGTGAAGTTGTATGGGTTGAATCAGACCTTATAAAGGTTAAGCCGGATGGTGTAAGAGGTCAGATTGATGAATATTCTCTCCTTAAATACCAGAAGAACAACTCTGATACATGTAATCATCAGCGTCCTATAGTTCAGGTTGGTGAAAAAGTAAAAAAAGGTGATGTTCTTGCAGACGGACCTGCCACATTCAATGGTGAACTTGCCCTTGGACGCAACCTTCTGGTTGGTTTTGTTCCCTGGAACGGTTACAACTACGAAGACGCCGTTCTTATTTCTCAGCGCGTAGTTCGTGAAGACATGTATACATCAATGCATATTCATGAATTTGAAGTTGAAATCCGCGAAACAAAACTTGGACCAGAACGTATTACCCGTGATATTCCAAGTACCTCAGAAAAGGTTCTTGATAATCTTGATCAGGAAGGTATTGTCCGTATTGGTGCTAAAGTTCGTTCAGGAGATATTCTTGTTGGTAAAGTAACACCAAAGAGCGAAACTGAAACAACTCCGGAATTTAAGCTTCTTAATTCAATTTTCGGTGAAAAAGCTAAAGAAGTACGTGATTCTTCACTTAAGCTGCCACATGGAAGTCAGGGTGTTGTTATTGATATTCAGCGCCTTAAGAGGTCTGAAGGAGATGAACTTCAGCCGGGTGTAGATGAAAAAGTAAAAGTTATCATTGCAGAAAAGCGTAAGCTTGTTGTTGGTGATAAGATGGCCGGACGTCACGGAAACAAGGGTGTTGTTGCACGTATCCTTCCAATTGAAGACATGCCATACCTTGAAGACGGAACTCCGCTTGACATTTGTCTTAACCCTCTTGGTGTTCCATCACGTATGAACATCGGTCAGGTTATGGAAAATGAACTTGGTATTGCAGGTCATTTCCTTGATGAATGGTATTCTTCACCGGCTTTCCAGACACCAAGTCAGGAACAGATTGCAGAAAAACTTGTTCAGGCAGGACTTACGCCAGATTGTAAACAGATTGTTCATGATGGCTTTACAGGTGAACCATTCCTTAATCCAATTTTCGTTGGATGTACATACTTTATGAAGCTCCATCACCTTGTTGATGATAAGATGCATGCACGTTCAACAGGACCATATTCGCTTGTTACTCAGCAGCCGCTTGGTGGTAAGGCTCAGTTTGGTGGTCAGCGTCTTGGAGAAATGGAAGTTTGGGCTTTGGAAGCCTATGGTGCATCAAATACACTTCAGGAAATGATGACAATCAAATCCGATGATATGAATGGCCGCTCAAAAGTTTACGAATCAATCGTTAAGGGTGAACCTGCAGCTCCAATTGGTGTGCCGGAATCATTTAACGTTATGGTTCAGGAACTTCGTGGCCTTGCATTAAACTTTACTATTTATGATGAAAAAGGCAAGCAGATTGCACTTACAGAACGTGACCAGGAACTTATTGACAAAGTAGGTTCAGGATTCGATAAGGAGGAGAATGAAAATGCGTGATATTCAGGATTTTGCAAGCCTTAAAATAACACTTGCTTCACCGGAAACAATTCGCTCATGGTCTTATGGTGAAGTAAAAAAGCCTGAGACAATTAATTACCGCACTCTCCGTCCTGAGAGAGAAGGTCTTTTCTGTGAAAAGATTTTCGGTACTACGAAGGAATGGGAATGTTTCTGTGGTAAATTCAAGTCAATCCGCTATAAGGGGGTAGTATGTGACCGCTGTGGTGTTGAAGTTACTCATTTTAAAGTTCGCCGTGAACGCACAGGTCATATTGAACTTGCTGCTCCGGTAAGCCACATCTGGTATTATCATGCCGTTCCTAGCCGCATGGGCCTTCTTCTTGATCTTCCTGTTGCTTCATTGCGTTCAATCCTTTATTACGAAAAATACATTGTTATTGAACCTGGAGATACAGATCTTAAGAAAAATCAGCTTCTTACAGAAGAAGAATATCAGGCTGCAGAAGAACGCTTTGGCGGATCTTTTACGGCTGGTATGGGTGCTGAAGCCATCAAGGCATTGCTTGAAAATATTGATCTTGATGCTATTGCAGCAGAACTCCGTGAAAAGATGATTGAAAAAGGTGCAAAAAGCGACAGTCGTCTTCTTAAGAGAATTGAAATTGTTGAAAACTTCCGTAATTCAGAAAACAAGCCATCATGGATGATTCTTGACGTAATTCCTGTAATTCCGCCTGATCTTCGTCCAATGGTTCAGCTTGATGGCGGACGTTTTGCAACATCAGACCTTAACGATCTTTACCGCCGCGTTATTAACCGCAATAACCGCCTTAGAAAGCTTCAGCTTCTTTCTGCTCCGGATATTATTATCCGCAATGAAAAGCGTATGCTTCAGGAAGCAGTTGATTCTCTCTTTGATAACTCAAAGCGCAAGCAGCGTGTTCTTAAGGGGGCTGCAAACCGTCCTCTTAAGTCAATCTCTGATATGCTTAAGGGCAAGCAGGGACGTTTCCGCCAGAATCTTCTTGGTAAGCGTGTTGACTATTCAGGCCGTTCAGTTATCGTTGTAGGACCAGAACTTAAGCTCTGGCAGTGTGGTCTTCCTGAAAAAATGGCACTTGAACTTTTCAAGCCATTCATCATGAAGAAACTTGTTCAGAACGGTATCTGCGGTAATATAAAAAGAGCAAGAACTCTTGTAGAAAGCGAAGACGAAGCTGTATACAACATCCTTGATGAAGTTGTTCGTGAGCATCCGGTTATGCTTAACCGTGCTCCTACACTTCACCGCCTTGGTATCCAGGCATTTGAACCTGTTCTTGTTCCTGGAAAAGCACTTAAGCTTCACCCTCTTGCATGTAAAGCTTTTAATGCTGACTTTGATGGTGACCAGATGGCCATCCACGTTCCCCTTACTCAGGCAGCTCAGATGGAATGCTGGACATTAATGCTTTCTGCACGTAACCTTCTTGACCCAGCAAACGGAAGTACAATTGTAGCTCCATCCCAGGACATGGTTCTTGGTATTTACTACATGACTTCAATTAAGCCAAATGCAAAGGGAACAGGAAAATTCTTCTCTTCTGCAGATGAAGTTCGCCTTGCAGCATCTTCCGGTGCAATTGACTGGCAGGCAAGAATCAAGGTTCATAAGAACATCCTTAACAAGTGTGTTCAGTTTGATGAAGATCCTGAATCAAAATACATTCTTACTTCAGCCGGACGCATGGCATTTAACGAAGCTATGCCGGAAGAAGTTGACTTTATGAACGATCAAGTTGCTGACCCTAAGAAAAAGATTACTGCTGACAGTGGTCTTGGAGACAAGGGCATCAAGGCAATGATTGAACGCGTTTACCATAACGAACAGACATCAGACAAGCGCATCAGAGCCCTTATCGAAGAAAAATTCGGTGTAACAGAAATGGACGCTGAAACACTTGATAAGGTTATGGCAGATGTTGAAACAGTTGCTGCAATCAACAGGATTTTCAACAGAGAAATTCCAATGGAAGAAAGCAAGCTCAGAAAGCTTATTCCAAGCCTTTACGGAATTGATCGCGCATGGCTTACAGTTCAGATGCTTGATGCTGTTAAGGCAACAGGTTACAAGAATGCAACTTTCTACGGTGCTACTATTTCTATGGACGATATTATCGTTCCGGAAGAAAAGAAGCAGATGATTAAAGAAGCCAACGATGAAGTTAAGAAAATCGTTGAACAGAACCAGAACGGTGTCATCACTGATGATGAACGCTACAACCGTTCAATTGCAGTATGGGAAAAAACAACAAAAGATCTTACTGCAAAAATGATGGACAAGATGAAGTCTGATAAAGATGGTTTCAATACTATCTATATGATGGCTAACTCTGGTGCCCGTGGTTCTGAAAAACAGATTTCACAGCTTGCCGCAATGCGTGGTTTGATGCAGAAGCCTAATGGTGCAATTATTGAACTTCCAATTCAGGCAAACTTCAAGGAAGGACTTTCAGTTATTGAATACTTCATTTCTTCAAACGGTGCACGTAAAGGTCTTTCTGATACAGCCCTTAAAACAGCCGATGCAGGTTACATGACACGTCGTCTTGTTGATGTTGCCCAGGATGTTGTTGTAAATGAAGATGACTGCGGAACAATTAACGGTATTTATTATTCTGCAATTAAAGAAGGTGATGAAATTAAAGTTCCTCTTGCAAAACGTATTGCAGGACACTTTCCTATTGAACGCGTAATTGACCCGTTCACTGGTGAACTTCTTTGCGATGTAAATCAGTATATTGATGAACACCTTGCAGAAAAGATTGATAAAGCCGGCGTAGAAAAGGTTAAGCTCCGCACAGTTCTTACATGTGAAAGTAAGCACGGAATCTGTGTAAAGTGTTATGGTAAAGACCTTGCACGCAACAAGATTGTTGAAATCGGTGAAGCAGTAGGAACAATTGCTGCCCAGTCAATCGGTCAGCCTGGTACACAGCTTACACTCCGTACATTCCATACTGGTGGTGCAGCTGAAGCAAGCAACAAAGATAATCATATTGCAATGAAATATGACGTCCTCATTTCTGAAATTGACGGAACTCATGTAATGAAGAAAACTGGAGACTGGCTCTTTACTCGTAAGGGCACAATGAAAGTTTCAAAGATTTTCAATACGTATACAGTAAATTCAGGTGATGAAGTTCTTGTTGCAGATAAAGCAATGATCCGTAAGGGAACAGCAATCATTAAGCATAAAGGTCAGGATGTTGTTGCTTCTGACGATGGACGCATTAAGATTGTTGAAAAGGCAGTTTATCTTTTAAGCCGTGATGAACAGTCTGTTGAAATTGCCAACGGTTCAATTGTTTATTCAAAGTTTGTAAAGGGTGTATGCACTGCCAAAGCAAATGAAAATATTGGTGAATTTGATCTTTATTCAGAACCAATTATTGCTGAACAGTCAGGATACATTCACTTTGAAGACATTATCGAAGGCATTACCCTTAACGTTAAGGAAGATAAACTTACCGGTTCAAAGGAAATGCGTATTTCCGACCTTCACATTGACGTAAGGCAGCCTCGTATCCGCATTACAGACGAAGATGGTAATGAATATGCTTCCTACAACATGCCTGTTGGTGCCCTCATCAGCAATGAAATTAAAGACAAGGGTAAGGTAGAAGCAGGAACAATTCTTGCCAAGATGCCTAAGGAAGCAGCAAAAGCCAACGATATTACTCTTGGTCTTCCACGCGTTTCTGAACTTTTTGAAGCACGTCAGTCTAAGAAAAATCCTCCTGCAATTATTTCTAAAATTAAGGGAACAGTTTCTTTCGGTAAGATTGTTAAAGGCAAGATTACAGTTATCGTTACAGATGAATATGGCGTTAAGTATGAACATCTTGTTCCAGTAGTAAGACGTCTTCTTGTTCGTGTAGGCGATAAGGTTGAAGCCGGAGAAAAGATTTGCGATGGTTCAATTGATGCACACGATGTTCTTACAGTACTGGGTGAAGATAAACTTCAGGAATTCCTTATGGACGAAATTCAGAACGTTTACCGCGGACAGGGTGTAGACATTAACGACAAGCACATCGGTACAATTATCCGCCAGATGCTTAGAAAAGTTGTTGTAATTGCTGTAGGTGATACAAAGTTCAGATACGGACAGCAGGTTGACAAGTATTCATTCAGGGAAGAAAACGATCGTGTTCTCGCTCAGGGTGGAACTCCGGCAGTTGCACGTCCTATGTTCCAGGGTATTACAAAGGCAGCCCTTGCAGCAGATTCATTCATTTCTGCATGTTCATTCCAGGAGACTACACGTGTCCTTACGAATGCCGCTATTGCAGGTTCTGTAGATAACCTCCGTGGCCTTAAGGAAAACATTATCATCGGTCATAAGATTCCTGCAGGAACTGGTGTTCGTCAATACAGCAACATTAAGCTTTCTGACAACTCTGCAACAGACCTTGATGCAAAGATGAAGGAAATCCTTGAACAGCGTATGCTTGAACAGAAAGAAGCTGAAATGGCACAGGCCAGCCAGCCTATGATGGATTCAGCATCTGACGAAGAATAAGCCAGGGAATTTGAATAAAATTCTTGAAATTTCAGGGAATTCAGCAGTGAATTCCCTGAAATTCCCTTGAATGAATTTTTAGAATTTATTAAACTTCTACAACTTATTTAGTTTTTATTTTTGGGAGTGCTGCCCAATTAAATATAGGAGAATAGGCGATGCCTACAATTAATCAGTTAATTCGTAAAGGTCGTCAGTCATCTGCAAAAAGAACTAAGGCTCCAGCCCTTCAGTCATGCCCACAGAAACGTGGCGTTTGCACTCGCGTTATGACAATGACACCTAAGAAACCAAACTCGGCTCTTCGTAAGATTGCTCGTGTTCGCTTGAGCAATGGTATTGAAGTAACAGCTTACATTCCAGGTATTGGACACAACCTTCAGGAACACTCAGTTGTTCTCGTTCGTGGTGGTCGTGTAAAGGATCTTCCTGGTGTTCGCTATCACATCATCCGTGGTACAAAAGATACTCTCGGTGTAGAGGGACGCAAGCGCGCTCGCTCTAAGTACGGTGCTAAAAAGCCTAAGGCATAATTTTTAAGAGGAGTTTAACTATGGGAAGACATAAGAAATCAGTTAATCGTCCAGTTATGCCGGATGAAAGATATAACAGTGTGGTAATTGCAAAATTTGTTTGCCGCATGATGCTTGATGGAAAGAAAGCAGTTTGCCAGCGCGTTGTTTATGACGCACTCGACAAGCTTAAGACAAAGACTGACAAGGATCCTCTCGAAGTATTCTTGAAGGCTCTTGATAATGTAAAACCTAGCGTAGAAGTAAAGTCACGCCGCGTTGGTGGTGCTACATATCAGGTACCTATCGAAATCCGTGAAACACGCCGTGAGGCTCTCGGAATGAGATGGATGATTGCTGCTGCTCGTGCACGCAACGGTCATGGTATGGCAGAAACACTTGCTGCTGAAATTTTCGATGCTTTCAACAACACAGGTTCTGCATACAAGAAGAAGGAAGATACACACAAGATGGCAGAAGCAAACAAGGCTTTTGCACACTTCCGCTTCTAGTCAAAGGGGTTTGCCCGGGTTTGACAAAAGGGTCGCTGGTCAAGGTGGCCCTTTATTTTTTTTTACCTTTCTTCCATAAAAAAGGCAAAGCCCCAGGAAAATTGCAGAATGTTGAAATGCTTGTCTTTTTTCGCAATAAAAAGATATTTACCCCTTGAACATATTTCAAATAAATAGTATAAAATGTGCATTGTATACCGCCCTTAGTGGGTGTGTTGCGCTCTCCAGTGCAACGGGTTATTTGAGAAGTCAGACAGACGGTTTAATTACTGTCTGGTAAAAATCGTAAAGCCAGCTTGAAAAAAGTTAGCAGATTTTTGCACCCGGATACAGAGTAGGAAGCTGTTAGTTTTCTTCCATAAAAACTGAGGTTCGGAGATTCTGACGGATTTCACGCCAGTGAATGAAAGTTCACGATATCATACCGGTTTTCAGTACTAGAAGATGACAGGTGATACGGAACAACTGCTTCGAATTGATGAAACAGGTGAATATAAATTGTCCTATCAATC
>JALELH010000002.1 GCA_022768865.1 Spirochaetia bacterium | reverse complement strand
TGTCGATAATGGCTCGTTCAATCTTACAGCCGCGTCCGATACCCATGTCAGGAACCTTCTTTTTCTTGTTGGCAGCCTTTTCATCTTCTGTTTCGTAGAAGTCTGCACCCATCATTACAACGCCCTTAAGGTCGCAGTCTTCACGGATGATTGATCGCACGCCGATAACGGACTTCTTTATGCTGCTGTCTGTGATAACGCATCCTTCGCTGGCTAGGGTAGAAGAAAGGGTTGCATTGTTAATCTTGCTAGGCGGAAGATTGCTCATCTGCGTGTAGACAGGTTTCATTTCGTCGTAAAGGTTAAAGGCCGGAACAGGATTTGTAAGGTCAAGGGTAGCTTCATAGAAAGAACGGATTGTTCCGATGTCTTCCCAGTAATCATTAAAGATGTAGCTGTTTACCTTATGGTCCTTAATTGCCATAGGAATGATTTCCTTGCCAAAGTCTGTCTTTTCATTGTTAAGGAGCCTTTCCATTGTGTCTGCATTAAAGATGTAGATACCCATGGAAGCAAGGTATTCCAGATCTGCAGGAAGATCTCCGCGTGACTTTTCAGGAATCTTCCAGTGATCAATGTTCAGGTCTGCAGCAGGCTTTTCCATGAATGCAGTGATTCTGTTTGTGTCGTCAACCTGCATGATTCCGAAACCTGTAGCATCGCGGCGGTTTACTGCCTTAGCAGCAATGGTAATTTCTGCACCGCTTGCAATATGTTCGTTCATGAATTCCTTAAGGTCCATCTTGTAAAGCTGGTCGCCGGAAAGGATTATGTAATGTGTAGGTTTCTGGACACGGAAGTGGCCGAAGTTCTTGCGGACAGCATCAGCAGTTCCTTCATACCAGCCTGAATGTTCAAGAGTCTGTTCTGCAGCAAGAATTTCAACAAAGCCGCCAGAGAAACGGTCAAAGTTGTAAGAATTATTAATGTGAAGGTGCAGGGAAGCAGAGTTAAACTGCGTTAAAAGGTAAATCTTCTTGTATCCAGAGTTAATACAGTTGGAAATAGGAATATCTACGATTCTGTACTTACCGCCAAAAGGAACTGCAGGCTTTGAACGTTCCTTTGTAAGAGGATAAAGGCGTGTTCCTTTACCGCCGCCAAGAATAATGGCAAGAACCCTTGGCTCTTCTTTATTTTTAGTTGACATATTATTAAATTCCTCCGTGCTTAACAAAACTGTTGTTTATATTATTATAAATCACTTTTTCTAAAATGCAACAAAAATCACATATTTTAGTAAAATATCCATAGGTGCAAATATCGGGTATAAGAACAATAGGAAAGTATATTGTTTTTAATGAACACAGACGCCGTAGGCAGGTTCAGGAATGAAAAAAAATCTGCACAAACGTAGTGCGGAAGCCTTTTTTTCAGGCCTGGTTCTGCCGAAAGGCGTCTATTTACTTAAAAAAAGGTTATTTTTTATAACCCGATATTTGTCCATATAAGTTATATTTTATGATGCTTTTTGGGCTGATTCATTTAACAGGGAAAGGAAGTTTTCTTCCTGCATAGGCTTTGCGTAATAGAAGCCCTGGGCAATGTCGCAGCCTATGTTTTTTAGCATTTCAGACTGAACTTTTGTTTCTACGCCTTCTGCAACGGTCTTGATGTTAAGCTTTTTGGCCATTTCAATTACGGATTCTATAATGATGTTTTCCTTCTGGTTTTCCGGCGTAATGGAAAGAAATTCCTTGTCCAGCTTAATTACGTCGGCAGGAATGTTTTTCAGAAGGTTAAGGCAAGAATAGCCTGAGCCGAAGTCGTCTACGGAAATGCTGAATCCTGCATTCTTAATCTCTTTCATAACCTTGATTAATCGCTGCTGATTGTCAAACATTACGCTTTCTGTAAGTTCAACTTCTATTTTATTAGGACCAATATCGTAGGATGCGGCAATTTCCCTAAGTTCGTGTATAAGTTCCGGGTTGTAAAGGTGCTGCCGGCTTAGGTTAAAGGAAATTGTCAAAGGTTCAATCTTTTTAGACGATTCTGATTTATTCCAGCTGTCAAGGAATTCGCATACGGTTTTAAAGACAAACTTGTCAATCTTTTCTATAAAGCCGTTGTCTTCAAAAAGGGGAACAAACTTAGCAGGATTCAGGAAGCCTTTCCTTGGATTGTTCCAGCGGATAAGGGCTTCTGCACCTATAATCTGTTCGTTGTTAAAGTCATACTTTGGCTGATAGAAAACTTCAAATTCCCTGTTTATAAAAGCGTTTTCCATTGTCATGGTAATTTCCCTGTTCCATTCGTGGCTGGCCTTCATTTCCTGAGTATATTCAATTACGCGGTGGGTGGCCTGGGTGTGGCGGCAAAGCTTCTGTGCCAGGTTTGCCTTGTCTATCATGGAATCAATGGTTTCTGCCGGGTTTTCTATATAGTAAGAACTTGTTGTAAAGGTAAGATTATAGCGTTCCGGAAGAATGTCCTTTAAACTGTCCCTGACTGTGGTCATTACAAAGACACGCTCTTCTACATTCCAGAAAAAGTCAGGCTTTTTGGTAAAGAGAATAAAGTTGTCTGCAAAAAAGCGGAATACAAATTCATTCTTGCCGCATTGCCTGGCAAAATGCCTGCCTACGCGCTTTAAGACCTCGTTGCCAGTGCGCGTGCCGTAGGTTTCGTTTATCAGGCTTAAATTATCTATATTGAAGGAAAGAATCATGTATTCATCGCTTTTTGCACCTGCAAGGATTTTAGAAACGTTCCTTTTAAAGTGGTCAAAGTTAGGCAGACCCGTTATGGAATCAAATTCAATCTGATGGTTCTTGCTTTTAAGTATAAGCAGCAGCAGGGCAATTATAAAAAGCCCAAAAGTAATGGCTATAATGTATGGAATGTGTGAAATCAGGCTGTTTACAGAAAAGATGTCTTTTATATTCATTGCAAGTCCAATAAGTTGTTATCTCCTCTTGCCTTAAAATTATAAGGGTAACCTGCGCAAAAAGCAAACAAAAAAACAAAAAAATTGACAGGAGATATATTATTGGTAAGTCAAATGCCGCTTTATAATTTAATTATTATTTTTATGAAAAACTAAACGCCTTCCGGCAGAACCAGGCCTGAAAAAAAGGCTTCCGCACTACGTTTGTGCAGATTTTTTTTCATTCCTGAACCTGCCTACGGCGTTTAGTAAAAATAAAAGTAATTTAGTAGCAAATTGCTAAAAATAGGCATTTGACTTATCAATCTTATTTTAAAATTACTTTGATATGTATGAGCGGAAAATAAATTCCTAAACTGAAATTATTAAATACCGATAAACTAATAAGAGGTTGGTATATGATTAGAGGCTGGTATATCGGTGCAAGCGGCATGAACGCTCAGCAGAACAGGCTGGATACAATTTCCAATAACCTGGCAAACGTTGACACTACAGGATACAAAAAAGACATTCCTGTAAGCAAGGAATTCAGCGAACTTTTACTAAGACGCACTCAGGCAGACGGCGTATACAAAGTTCCGGGCGGAACCTGTGATGCAGCTCCTGTCATCGGTTCCATCGGTCTTGGCGTTGAAACCAACGAAATCTATACGGACTTTCAGCAGGGGTCATTTAAGAATACGGACACAAAGACAGACCTTGCTTTATCAGGGGAAGGTTTTTTTGCAGTTCATACTCCTGCAGGTGAACGCTATACACGCAACGGAAACTTCCATATAGGCAAGGAAAAGATTCTTTTAACAAAGGAAGGCTATCCTGTCCTTGGAGAAAACGGCCCGATTCACGTAGAAGACGACAAATTCTTCGTAAACCAGGACGGCATGATTTACAGTAAGGATGACAATGCCCTTATAGACAGAATCAAGGTAGTGCGCTTTGAAAACGAACGCTACCTTCAGAAAATGGGTTCTTCTTTATGGAACACCAACGACATTGCAGGTGCAAGCCACATTGCAGAAGGAGATGAACGCCCTAAGTTCCTTCAGGGATACACTGAAACAAGCAATGTAAACGTAGTAAACGAAATGGTTCAGATGATAGAAGTAAACCGCGCATACGAAGCCAACCAGAAGACAATACAGACCCACGATTCCATGCTTGATACTCTCTGGTCTAAAGTTGCAACGGTCAACAGATAATTGCTTAAAGTAATAAGGGGATAAATTATGGTAAGAAGCTTATGGAATGCTGCAACCGGCATGAACGGCCAGCAGATGAACATTGATACAATTTCAAACAACCTTTCAAATGTAAATACAACAGGCTTTAAACAGCACCGTGCAGAATTTGAAGACCTTGTTTACCAGAACGTAAAGCTTGCTGGTACTCCTGCTACAGAAGACACCGTAACGCCAGTAGGCCACCAGATGGGCAGCGGCGTTAAAGTCGGTGCTACACAGCGCATTATGAGCCAGGGTTCCTTGCAGGCAACAGGCGTAGATACAGACGTTGCCATTGTAGGAGAAGGCTTTTTCCGCGTACAGCAGTATGACGGTTCCTGGGCCTATACCCGCGACGGTTCCTTTAAGGTTGATTCTACAGGCCAGCTTGTAAATGCAAACGGTCTGCGTGTTCAGCCTGAAATCATAATGCCGGAAGGATTCCAGATAGAAACCCTTTCCATTTCTGACACAGGCCGAGTAAACGTAAAGGTAAACGGCCAGCTTGAACCTGTAGAAATAGGCCAGATTGAACTTTACCGCTTTCCTAACAGCGTAGGCCTTGAAAACACAGGAGACAACCTTTATAAAGTAACCAATGCTTCCGGAGAAGCCATTGCTTCACGCCCGGGACAGGACGGTATGGGCATCGTAAAGCACAAGTTCCTTGAAATGAGCAATGTTTCCATCGTAAACGAAATGGTTCAGATGATTGTTGCACAGAGGGCCTATGAATTTAACTCTAAGGCAATCCAGACCAGCGACAATATGCTTCAGACAGCAGCCGCTCTTAAACGCTAAAAACTCCTTGAATAAAAGCTATATATAACCTTTGGCCGGTGTAAGTTTTGCACCGGCTTTTTTTATTTAGCAACCTTAAGTTTCATTATTCCAAAACTTTTGATTTTTTTACTGTCCTTGGGGTAGTGGCGTTCTGTAACGCCGTTTATATTTTCAGGTTCCTTTAGCGTTGAATCAATAAAGTAAATGGAATCATCCTGCTGTTTTAGGAAACGGCTATATGGGTTACTTTATCTGAATTTTCTTCTCCCATGAAAATAAGGTCGCCTTCTTCCGGTTTGTCTGTGGGGTAGCAGTGTTCTGCCATATATGCTGCACTCATGTCAGGTTCAATCATCTGATAGATGGTATTTTCTACTGCATACTGATAGCATCTGTAAACAAGACCTGAACAGTCAATTTTAATTGTCCGTAAAGGGTCCTGGCCACCCCAGCTGTATTCCGTTTCTGCTTCTTTATAAAGCCTTGCATAGCCGGCTGCCCTTTGCTTTATTTCTGCCGTGGCCTTTACATAGACAGTATCATTAGCAGAAGAACTGCAGCCAACAAAGAGTAAAGAAATTAAAAATAGAAATAAAGTTCTTTTCATAAAAAACTGAATGCAGATTCTGAACAAATGCTGCGCATTTTTCAGCATGACAAGCTATACGCCTACCATAAAGCTATGGACGACGTATAGAAATTTAAGAAAAAATGTGCATTGATTATTTTTTTGAAAGGTTAAGTTCCTTCTGTATGGCTTATTTTAACTCTTCTTCTATATCAAAATCGTCTAAATCGTCAAACTTAACAGTTCCTTCTTCTGCAAGTGCTTCAGTTTCAGCTGCTTCTGCTGGTTCTGTTGCTTCTGTTGCTTCTGTTGTATCAGCTGGTGGTTCCGGCAAGGATTCAAGGAGCTTTTCGTCTTCTGTTTTTTCTGCAGGCCTGTCTTCTTCCTGAAAAGAAGCTGATGCTAAGAAATCCTTATAGCGTTCCGGATTAACCCTGAATGCTATAATAGGGGAATCCGGGTCATCAATTGCACGGTTTAATGCTTCTATGCTTTCGTTGGCAAGGCGTGAACCGGAAATAAGCCTTAATGAACGTGTTGAAATACCTATAAAGATTTTAAGGTCAGAACCGGCATCCTTAAGAACTTTTGCAAGTTCTGCGTGAAGGGACTCTGCTGTAACAAGTGCCTGGTCTGTATTCTGATTCTGAATAATGGCACTTAAACCGTCAGTTTCATAATTGAATACTAAGTCATTGAATTTAATTTTTTCAAGAATTATTTTGCTTATGCTTTTACCGCATTCAGAAGTCCAGTCAATTCCAGGAATCCTTATAGAAAACAGTGAAAGATCCTGGTCACTTGATGCAGAACGGAGAAGTTCACTGTCCAGGCGTGTAAGCATGTATTCTTCCCAGCCAAAACCAGTATCAGGGCAGAAAAGTCCCTTAGGTGCAGATTCTGCATTTTCTGCTGTTTCTCCTGAATTTGAAGATTCTTCCGTTACATTATTTTCTTCTGCACTGTCTTTTTTGTCTTCATTTAAAAATGCAAGGACATCTTCTTCGTCAGCTTTTGTGGCATCGGCTTCTTGTTCCGGTTCTGTTTCTGTACTTTCTTCTGTATCTGTTTCAGCTTCTTCTGCTGAATTTTCTTCTTCTTCCTTAGAGTCTGCCAGAGATGAAAGCTGGCTGTTTATTTCACTTGATTCTTCTTCCGTAAGGTCATAGGTTGAAACATCAGGATAGTCTGCTTCATCAAGATCATCATTTTCTGCTTCTGAAGGGAAAACACCGTTCCTTATGTAAAGGATTAAATAAATTGCCGTAACTATTGTGGCTGCAAGAATTACTATAAATGCAATCCTGCCCTTGTAAAAAATAGAAGAAGGTTTAAGCTTATAAATGGAAGCATGAATGTTTACCGGAATTCCGTTTGAAGCAAAAACTTTTGTAGTTCTTGTTGCAACAAGGTAAGAGTTAATGTTGTTTAAGTCCTTCATGTCTTTTGGATAAGAAAAAATAAGTTCGTTTCCGTAAGTAAGCTGTATGCCTGCAATATCGCTGACATTACCGATGGAATCAAGAATTTCATCATAGAACTTCTGGCTTCTTGGTGTATTGGCAAGACTGATTCTGCTTACGTCTCTTGTAATGTCATTGAACCTTGATGCCGCTTTTTCTTCCCCGCGCCTGTATTCAACAAAGAGGGAAACAACATAAAGCAAAACCGTAATTATATATACCGAAATGATAGCGAATGTAAACGCAGAATTCTTTTTTGTTTTCATATTACAAATTATAGTATAGCAGAAATTGTAATGCAAGGCAAATATCTTCTATTATTGTATCTTTTCTAAAAGATGCCATTAACGGAAGCAGTGAAATTAATTCCAGTGACTTTTCAATTTCCTTTCCAAGCCGGGCGGGGGTAAATGAATCAATTTTGTCAGACAGTGCTTTTACTTTGTCCGTGTAGTTTTTTATGAAGGATTTAAAATCAAAACATTCCGGATTTACTTTTACTTTAGTGTAAGCATTTTTGCATGTAAAAACATTTCCGTCCTGAACAAAGGAATTATTTTCTGCCCAGCTGATCAGGCTTTTGCCGTAGGCTGCAAGTACTTTGCTTGTAACAGGTGATTTTCCTGCCTTTCCTAAAATGCCTGCACTGATTTTTTTAAGTTCAGTCCTGAACATAAGTGCCGTATATAGATTTTCTGAAGGAACAGTTCTTTTAGAAATGCTGCTGAATTTCTTTTCAAGGTAAGTTCCCCTGCAATAGGGCTTTCCGTCTGAATAGGCAAAGTCTGCGCCGAAAAATTCTATCTGCGTAAATCCCAGCTGCCTTGCAAAATCTGCGGCTGCAATGGTTACTGTTCCGGCTCCGCTTTCTACAAAGGGAATGTTAATTTCTTCTTTTATTAGGGCAGACAGTGGATGATGGCTCCTTATAAAAAACAGCCTGCTGCCTTTATTAAATACCATCTGCACTGTTTCAGGATTAGAAGAAATGTCAAAGATAAAAACTGTATCTGATTTTTCTGTTCCAAGAAAATGTTCTGAAGAAACCTGCTGTGCATCAACAGAAATTACGGCATCCGGAATTATGTTATAGGACAAAAGAGTTCCGTATGCTGTGTCTGTTGAAATAATAAAAACTGATTCCCTTTGTTCCTTTAATTTGCCAATTGAATTATCCAGTGTGGGTCCTGCTGCAATTACAGCGGCTTTTGTTTTTCCTTCTGGAACAGAAATATCATTATTTAAAAATCTATTGTCGCTTATGAATTTTAAGTTTGATAAAATGTTAGCGTGCCAGTGTTTTCCAAAATGCACCTGAACAGAAATATCTGCAGAAATGCTTTCAAGGGCATTGCTTAGAATTTCATTTGCCACATTATCTGCGTCCGGGATTTCGTTATACCAGGAGCGCAAAAAAACTGTCTTAAGTTTTTTATGAAAGGAAGGCAGATAGTTTTCTTTAAGGCATTGAGCAAAGTTTTCAAAAGAGCATAAGGCAATTCTTTCATCTTTTTCTATTTCCTTAACGGAACTTAGTTTCCGGCAGAAGTCAAGACTTTCTTTATCTGCTTCAGCACAGATTATTTTATAAAGATTATTGTTTTGCAAAAGATTTTTTATGTGGAACGCAGCACCGATTCCAAATACAATCAGGCAGCCGGTAAAGTTATCTTCTACTGGCACCATGTCTGCAGCCGGGTTGTATTTTGAATGGGCAGGCCTGCCGCTTTTATACAATGGGATTATTTGTCCTGTCTTTGCTGTTGTTGATCCTGAATAAATCATTTTTCAAATGCTCTTTTTATGTCTGTAAGAAATTCCTTCATGCCGTCTTCTACTGTTTTTCTTGCTTCTTCGTAAAATTCTGTTCCTTCTGTCCTGTCCATAACAACTGCTTCTGACGGCACCGCATTATGAATCCACTGGCTGTCTTTTGAATTCCTTAAGCAAATGTCTTTAAGAATTTCTATTTTATTTTTATTGCATACAGTCTTATTAAGTTCTGTAAGTTGTGGTTTTACAGTGTTTTTATAATTGCCGGTTTTTTCTGCAAAAGCTTCCCAGTCAATGTCTGCAATTTTTCCAAGACCGGAAGAATAACTATATCTGCTGCTAAGCCTGAAAACCCTTCCTTTAAAATCCTGACTGCTGAACCAGGATCTGTAAATGTCTATGGAACCCTTGTTAAGCACTGAAGCTGAAATTCTTGTTTCCGTTGTCCTTAGCCTGCTGTCAAACCTTGAATCATTTATTTCAAGTTCGTTTGGCTGTGTATGAATGTGTCCTTTAGAATAGGCAAGGTCCAGACCGCAGTAATAAACGTTACCTGACGTCAGGTTTAATGCGAGGAAAAGTGCCGTTCCTGATACGCTTCCGTTTCTTACGGCCTGGATGCCGTTAAAGCCGCTTTCTTTTAAAATTGCTTCTGAAGTTCCGTCTCCGTATAAAAGGGGAACAACAGTAACATGGTTTAATATTGAACCATAGCAGCTGCCTTCATCTGCTAAAGCCAGGGGAATGCTTTTGTCATTTAATGCAAAGGATATATGCTCTTTTGCATAATAGCCGCCGTCTGTAGAAATACATAAGTCAGGAAATATGCCTGCCTTTACAAGCGGAGCAAGGGCAGAGGAAACAGCAATTAAATAAAATCTGTCTTTATATTTTTTTATAAGAGGTATTGAAGTTTTTAAGCTTGGTCCGCTGGCACAAATAAGAATGTCTGATGTTCCTTTTTTTATGCCGGCTGTGTTTTTAACAAAAAGAGAAAACCTGAGCGCATTTTTAGTCCATCTTCTGGCAAAGTAATTTCTTGTTCCTAAAACGGACCTGCTTTTAAGAACTGCTTTTTTTATCTCGCTCCATGCAAAAGATGAAACTTCCGGAAAAGCCTGGTCTGATGCCTTCCATGGCAAAAACAAGGTTGACGCAATTCCTTCTTCCCCTGAAAAAGAAAATATTTCTTCTGAAAGGTTTGTGTTTAATTTACCTTCTGTATTGCAGGCATAAAAAACTTTATCCCAGCCTTTATTAAAGTCATCAAAGTCTCTTGTAAACCTTATGCAGCACATTCTGGCTTTAGAAAATCGTTTTTTTAAGAATTCCAGGCAATAGGAAACGGCAGGTTCCGTAACAAGAACACAGCCAGGGTTAAAATCACATTGGGCAGTATTTGCAAATCTTTCTGCTTCTTTTTCTGGATTGTAAAAAGAATGAAGGCGGACATTATTATAAGAGCAGGTTATTAGTCCATAAGTTGTAGTTTTAAATTTAATGTCCATTATTGTCCCTGTAAATAAAAAGCCATATTTCCTTAAGAAACATGGCTTTTAGTTTTTTAGTTTGTTTTAACTTAAATCATGATAATCCAAGTTCTGCAAAAAGCTTTTTGTAAGTTTCAAACTGTTCTGACTGTGCAAATTCTGCAATCTTGTCTTCCGGAAGGTTTTCAAGAAGCTGGTCCATGTAAGTAAGGACAGACTTGATTTCTTCCTTCATGCTTGCAGGAATTTCATTAGAAGAATCAGATGTTTCCGGTGCTTTTGCCTTATCTTCTGCTGCGAAAGTTTCTTCAATTGCAGGTTCATCTATTGCACGTTCTGCCAATTCTTCACGTAAAGAATCTTCATCAAATACAGGTTCTTCCAGTTTTGAATCATCATTATTATCCCAGTTGCTGAATACATTTCCTACAGGCTGTTCACTGATGCCTGTTTCAAGACTTTCATCTTCTGTATCTGCCATTGAATCTTTTTTAAGGTATTCAATGTTATCTTCTGTAAGTTCTTCTTCTCTTTCTGCAGGCGGCAAATCAAGGGATTCTAAAGTAGGGGATGGAATGTCTGCATCATCAAGAACTTCATCAGCTACATCAGCTTCTTCAATTTCATCAGCTGCTTCAACCTTTTCATCTTCTGCTGTTGTAATTGTGTTGTCCATTAAATCTGTAGAAGAAGATTCTACAAGAACATCGTCTACTGTAGGAACAGTAATTTCATCTTCTGCAGTTTCTGTTTCTTCCGGAACTTCTTCTGCAGGTTCTTCAAATACAGGTTCCTGAAGATTTTCATTGTCAAAATCCATTGAAAGATTATCTTCCGGCTTAGATGTAAATTCTGCAGTGCTTAAAATGTTGCTAAGTTCATCACCGCTTAGGGCAATTGTGTCATCTTCATCTGTATCGTTAAAGAATCCTGTGTCATCTGCAGGGGCAGGTATTTCAACAGATTCTTCTGTTTCTTCTGCTGCAGGTTCATCAACGGAATCTTCCATTTCTTCTGCAGGTGCTTCTACAGTTTCTTCTGCAGGGGTAGATTCTTCTACTGTTTCTGCTGCTGGTGCAGGTGTTTCTACAGATTCTTCTGCAGCTTCTGTGTTTTCTGCAACCGGTGTTTCTTCACTAAGTTCAGTGTCTGACTGTATTCCATTCTTTTTGATTTCTTCAAATTCAGACTTTAAATCCTTGATTTCTGATCTTAATGAAGCAAGTTCTGCTGAAATCTGTGAAAGTATTGAAGTACTGTCAACCATTGTTTCCTCCGCTGAAACCGGTGCTTTTTCTGCATCTGTTTCTTCTGTTGCAATATTTTCTTTTTCTTCAGATACGGCACCTGCATTTTCTGCATGTCCTGACGAAGATTCTGTTTTTATAAATACGCTGTATGTGTCTTTCTGTTCTTCAGCGGCTTCTGCTTCAGGTGCTGTTTCTGCTGCTGAAGATTCTTCTGCAGCAGGTTCTTCCTTTGCAGATGCTTCTTCTGCTTCTGCATCCCCCGGGTATTCCTTAATGTTTTCAAAATCTTCAAGGGTGAGGGTAATGCCTGCTAAATCATAATCAGGTTTTTTATCTGCAAAAGCGCTTATGTTAGAGTAATCAATTTCTTTGTTTTCTTCTTTTTCTTCTGGAACATCACTCATAGCTTCAGTTTCTGCCTCTGCTGTTTTTTCTGGTTCTGCAGAAGAAGTTTCCTCTGCATTTTCTGTGTTTTCACTGGCAACTGTATCGTAGCCCTGAACGCCAGGACCATCGTCCGTAAAGCCTTCTTCTCCCATAAAGTCGTATATGGAAATATCAGTGTTTTCTGATGGCTCTTCCCTGCTATTATAATCCATTTCTTCAGAAGTTTCCACATTTGTTTTTTCTGGCTCTTCAAAAGAAGTTTCTTCCGTTGTTTCTGTAATCTGGTCTTCTTCCGGAGCATTTTCTTCTGCTGCAGAATCTTCTTCCTTAGCAACAGTATCATAGCCCTGAACGCCAGGACCGCCGTCTGTAAAGCCTTCTTCTCCCATAAAGTCGTCAATGTTTATGGAAGTTTCTTCGGCTGCAGGTTCTTCAACCGGCACGTCAACAGCAGTTTCTTCTATAACCGGTTCTTCAAAAACAGGAACATCAGCCTCCGGTTCGTCTGATACAGTTGTGTCTGCTTCTGGTGCCGGTTCTTCTATAAGTGTTTCTTCTGCAACAGGTGTTTCAACTGCTGTTTCTTCTATAACAGGTTCTTCAAAAACAGGAACATCAATTTCCGGTTCTTCTGCTACGGTTTCATCTGCTTCTGGTACAGGTTCTTCTATTGTTTCTTCAATGGCAGGTTCTGCCACAGTTTCATCAAAAGAGTTTTCTTCAACAGCTGTGTCCTCAAAAGATGGTGTCTCAATATTAAATTCATCGGTTACATCTTCTTCAGCAACAGGTTCTGAAACGGCCGGTTCTTCTACAGATGTTTCATCAACAACCGGCTCTTCAAAAGATCCTTCAACTGGTGTTTCAACAGCAGTTTCATCTATTACAGGTTCTTCTATTACCGGAGTCTCTTCAGCATCCTTTCCAGAATCTGATTCCTGTGGCTGCTGAAACATAGGCTCAGATTCCTCTTTTGCAGGTGTTTCTTCCTTTACTTCTGCTGCAGGAGCAGGGGAATCAAAGGCAACTGTCTTTCCGTTTTCGTCTTCTACGCTGTTAAGGATTGAATCAATATCAAAACTGTCATCCGGGGAAGAAAGGTCTGTTTCCTGTTCTTTCTGAACAGACTTTTCGCTATCCCTTGAAATATAAAGTTCTATATCATCAGAATCAGAATCGTCATCTTTCTTGCTGTCCTGAATGCTTTCTGCATGGTCATTTACTGCGCCCTGATCATCATCGTCGTCTACATTCATTTCATAATCAACAGGACCTGTAATTTTTGGAGCCTTGCTTCCTTCGTCTAAAATAGGGTTCTGGTTTTCAGGGTTATCAACAAAGCCAAAGTCAGAAAGGTCAATTTCTTCTGTTCCGCTGCTTACATCCGATGCTGCAGGTTTTGGAGCTTCTGCAGGTTTCGGCTTTTTGTCTTCCGGAGTTTCATCAACAATATCATCAAAAAGTGCATCAAAATCTTCTATATCTGTAGTTTCAGACATGCCTGAAAAAGAAGGTGAAGACTGTTCAATATTTGAAATGTCTCCGTCTGCTTCTGCGTCCTGAAGTTCAATGTCTTCGTTGTCTTCAAAATCAAGGTCTATATCAAGGGGGTCTGCGTCTTCTATTTCTTCCTGTTCAACTTTATCTGATGCAAAGCCTTCGCTGCCCATAAAGGCTTCCAGGTCTACGTTGCCGTCTCCAAAATCAGGGGAATCTCCGCCGTCTCCAAGGAAGGCACTTAAATCCACATCTCCGTCTGGTGCGGAAGAAGGTGAATCCATAAAGCTGTTAATGTCAACTTCACCGTCGGCAGTTTTGTCTTCTTTTGGTTCTGTGTTTCCGTCTCCCATAAAGGCATCAAGATCTATTTCTCCGTCTTCAAAGGAAACTTCTTCTGTCTTAGCAGGTGCTTCTTCTTTAGCAGAATCTGTTTCAGCAGGCTTTTCTTCCTTAGTTTCTGTTGCTTCAGGTTCAGCCTTGAAGGTCATAGGACCGTCGTTTGCATTTATGGCATCAAGTGAAAAATCATCAAGGGAAAGTTCATCTTCCGGGACAGAAGTTTCTTCTATAACCGGTTCTTCTATTGCGTCTACAGCCGGTGCTTCAGCAGCTGGTGCGTCAGCAGCCAATGTTTCTTCTGCCGGAACTTCAGTTTTGTCTTCAGCTGCGTCTTCTGTTTTTGCTTCCGTATCAGCAGTTCCGTTTAGGGAATCAATGTCAAAATCGGCAAGAGCCTGTTCAAGTTCATGATCTGATGCTGCAGACTGAGTAATGAAAGACTCATTGACTTCAGGTTCCTCTACAGCAGGAGTTTCCTTTTGGCTGGCAGTTGCGGGCTTTTTTACCCAGACACCGTATTTATCAAGTTCGCTGCTGTTTTCTGAAAAATCGCTCATTTATGACCCCTAACTTATAAAACCTTTTAAATTGAAAATACTTTTCCAAAATCATTATCGGCTGATTAAGGCATTTTCAACACTCCTATTTTATTACAGATATTAAAATAAAACAATTAACTTAACGAACTTATATGCCGAAAAATTAGATATTATGGGAAAGTTCAGGTTGCTTATTGCCGTTTTTGCCGGTACTTTATTTTATACTTTGATTTCAGTTGCCGGCGGCCGTGATGGAATTTGGGCTTCAAATCAGCTGCAGGAACAGAAGCAGGCCTTAAGCACCTATACAGCCAGAATAGAAAAAACAAACGGCGAACTATCCCTGGAAAAAATTGCTTTAGAAAAAGACTTAGACGTAATTGCGGCCTATGCAAAAAAACTGGGTTATGTTTCAGAAGGTGAAAAGCTTGTAAAGCTCAGCGGCCTTGCTGCAAGGGAAGTGCATATTTTTGATCCGGGCACCGTAATGCGTCATCAGGAAGTTTCCTACATCCCTGAATGGATCTGCAAATTTGTTTCCTTTTTAGTTTTCTTCCTTGTTTATGTAATGCTTTTGCTTCTTGATATACAGAGCGGAAATATTCAGCTTCCTGTTTTTAAAAGGCAGATTAAAAATGTAGGTGGAATCCAGGTTTATGACATGCAGCAAATCGGATGAAAATATAGGGCAGATCGTAAAAATCTTAAAGGAAGGCAAGGTAGTTATAATACCGACAGACACGGTTTATGGTTTCAGCGGAATCGTAAACCTTAAAAACAATCCTGCTTTTAATACAGACGGAAATATACGCAAAATAAAGGGCAGGGACGAAAAAAAGCCCCTGATTCAGCTTATTGCAAAGCCGGAAGACATTTATCTGTATACAGACGTAAAAATCCCTGAAAACATATTTAAACTATGGCCTGGCCCGCTTACCGTCATTGTTCCCGTAAAGGAAGACAGTCCCCTTGCAGAAAACTGTGCTACAGTTGCTTTCCGCTGCCCTGGAGACTTATGGCTCAGGAAAAT
>JALELH010000058.1 GCA_022768865.1 Spirochaetia bacterium | reverse complement strand
TCTACGACTATGTTGGCACAATGAAAAAGATTCCATGCACTTACGGCATTACAAAGCAAGTCCGTTCCAAGTTCACGGGAACTGTGTCCTGTAAGGTGAACAGGCAGAATGGAACCTTCAGCAGCAAGGTTAGACTTTATAACAAAAGGATGTTTTTTAACAACACGCTGGCATACAATTACAAAAGGACCGATTAAAGCCGGAACAACGGAACTGATGATTCCCTTAGAAAAAAGTGTCGTATCAATGCCTGCATCACGGCACAAAGTTAAAATAATGGAAGTATATTCGTCTCCCGTGCGTTTTGTGTCAGAACTGATTCTCCACTGCTGGATAATTTTGTTGCCTTCAAAAACGGCAATAACAACATTTGTATTTCCAATATCAACTGCAAAAAGCATAATTGTTTATATTCCCATAAATTATTTAATTCGATAAAATAAGTTTACAATAAAAACAACATAAAGAAAATAAGGATAAACTTTTATGGACTTAATTCAGCCTAAAATTTTAAAGGGTTTCAGGGATTTTTTACCGCAGGACGAAATTTTACGTTCAGATTTAATTGAAAAACTTACACGCACATACCGCTTTTACGGTTTTGTTCCTATTGATACACCTGTTCTTGAATATACAGAAATTCTTTTACGCAAAAGCAACGGAGAAACAGAAAAGCAGATGTTCCGCTTTGAAGACAACGGCGGACGTGATGTTGCCATGCGTTTTGATTTAACGGTTCCTTTTGCAAGATACACAGCACAGCACAAGGAAGAACTTTATTTTCCTTTTAAACGCTACCACATTTCTAAACTATGGCGCGGAGAAAAACCACAGTCAGGCAGATACCGCGAATTCATCCAGTGCGACTTTGACACAGTAGGAACAGACAGCGCAACGGCAGACTTTGAAGTCCTTGCCTTAATGAAAGCTGCCCTTGCTTCCATCGGTGTAGAAAAAATTACAATCCACGTAAACCACCGCGGAATCTTTAACCGCTTCCTTGAAAAAATCGGTGCAAAGGATAAGTCAGAAGACATTCTGCGCATCGTAGACAAGCTTGCAAAAGTGGGAGAAGAAGAAGTAAAAAAAGAACTTACAGAAGTAACTGGCAGTGCAGAAAGCGCAGAAAAGATTCTGGGCTACATAAAGCCATGTGCAACTTTTGAAGAAACCCTTGCAAACATAGAAAACCTTGCAGGCGGAGAAGCTGCTGATTCAAAGCGCATGAAGGATATTTATGCCATGATGAAGGCACAGGGCATAGAGAATACATATGTTCTTGACCCGAGCATTACACGCGGACTTGACTACTATACCGGCGTTGTTTACGAAACATTCCTAAATGAACTTCCTTCAATCGGTTCTGTATGTTCAGGCGGAAGATACGACAACCTGGCAGGCCTTTACATGAAGGACAAGCTGCCTGGCGTTGGTGCTTCCATCGGCCTAGACAGGCTTATTGCAGGCCTTACGGAACTTGGCATTACGGAAGCAAAAGGAAGCTACCTTGATGCAGAAATCTTCAACTGTGATGAAGAACTTGCTGCCCACTATCAGAGCGTTGCAGGTGCTTTGCGTGCTAAAGGCGTAGCTGTTGAAGTTTTTCCTGACTGCGTAAAGATGAACAAGCAGTATAATGTAACGGAAAAGAAAGGCATGATCTGGGGAATCTTAATCACTAAGGAACAGGCCGCTGAAAACAAAATCACACTTAAAAACCTTAAGACACGCGAACAATTTGCGGATATTTCCGTAGAAGACGCTGTTGCTAAGATTTTAAAATAACGGAAAATATATAATTAAATATTTTTTTACTGTAAATAAACGCCGTAGGCAGGTTCAGGCATGAAAAAAAATCTGCACAAACGTAGTGCGGAAGCCTTTTTTTCAGGACTGGTTCTGCCGGAAGGCGTTTATTTTTTTGCTAAGAAAGCAATCTATTAATGACGCTAAATTCAATTCATTTATTTAGTGGATGTTATTCTACTTGCGGCGGTCTGAGCTTTTAGCTTTGTGTCGTAAATATCTACAAGGCTGGAATCAAGGCAGCCTTCTTCAAATTTATACCATAATTCAAATTCTGCTATTTTTTTTCTGTTGCGGCGGCTTTCGTTTTCTTCCTGCTGTTTTTTAACATATTCCTTACCTTTAACAAGGAAAATGTCTCCTGTCCTTGCATGGTGCTTTACGGCAGAAGAATAATCGCAGGATTCAAGAAAGGCAGCGTACGGAACTTTTATAACGGCCCACTGCTGATCCGGGGTAATGCAACGTAAATCTTCAGAATTAAGGTTAATGGTTCTTTCTTTTGTGCAGCCCGATATAAACAATGAAAAAAATAGCACGGATGCAAAGACAAGTTTTTTCATTTTAAGGATTCCCCGTATTTTTTTACTGCATCATAAATCTGTAAATCAGAATCAACAAAATTAAGGGAAGGTATTTCAGAAAAATCTGCCCATCGGTATTCAGTATGCTCTCTAAGCACATATTTTTTTTCTATACCGTCATGGGGAACAAAAATTCTGTAGGCATGCAAAAGCCTTTTCTTTCCGTTATGCTCAAATTCAGCATCAGTAATATGTTCCCCTGCTTTTACCGTAACGCCGAATTCTTCATTAAATTCGCGCACAATGGCAGTAAGGTCATCTTCTCCATCTTCTACTTTACCACCGGGAAATTCCCAGCGGCTGCCCATCTGCCCTGTGGGGTTTCTGTGGGCAATAAGAACCCTGCCTTCTGAATTTAATGCAATACATGCAATGGAAATATTACTCATAAAAACGCCCTACTTCCTTTCTATAAAAATAAAACCTGCGGAAAAACAAAGTGAAGCAAAGCAGCGGCAAAACAAAAATAGCCTATGACTTTTCTGGAATCAATAAAAACTTTCTGCACGTTTTCATTAATGGAAATTTCAGAATCAGTAGAAGAAATATAATATTCAAGAAGAATGGAAGCACCGCCTGCAAAACCGGCAGCAGCAGGAATAAGGTCTCCGATAATAGGAACATCGTTTCTGAAAACAGAAAGTATTTTCATAAGGGCAACAAAAATACAAAGTATGCCGATAATCATGCGGAAACTAGGGCTATCTAAGCCAAGTTCGCCAAAAGTCTTTTTTACCTTTGCACTTGAAGAACTTTCTGATAAATCATCAAAAGAATCTTCTTCAAATTCTGCATCGTATTTCTGTGACACAAGGTTAATTCCAAAAACCAGAATCAGCCCTGCCAATATATTCATTAAAACTGAAAGAAAATAAAACTGTGCCATAATGTCTCCTGTAGATTACTATATAGAATAAACTATATTTTTAAATTACGCAATTTACCTTTGCGTAATTTGTGCAACTAAATTCTTTTCTGAATCTTTAGTCTTTACATTTACCCTTACCTTTTTTAAATCATAGTCAGAAAAGACGGCACGCACATACTGCTTTTCTTCAGAATCCTTTTGCGGAATATATGTAAAGGTTTCTGCAACTTTATCTGCAACGACATCATCGGTGTTTATGCACTCAAAAAGAATATCAAGGGCAACAGGCAGGTCATCTGTTTTTTTAGGGGAATTTTCAAGCATAAGGCTTGCGTAAACCCTGCCGTCAAAAGAAAAAGCAGAAACATTGCACTGGATTCCGTCAATGGTATCAGAATCTTCTTTTCTGAAAATGCCAAGGCCTGCCGTAACAGCTACAACAATAATCATTACAAAAAAAATAATCCTGTTGCCCTTTGTAGCAACAAGGGATTTAAAAAGACCAGGCCGCAGGTTTACCTTGCCCGTTGCCATATTGCGTGTTTCTGTATTTTCCCTTTTTCTGAAACTGCCCTTTTCATAATGAAAAACAAGGTTTTCTTCTTCCGGGTCTAAAGTTTCCAAAGGCTTGCCGTCAATTATTTGCTGCATAGGTGTTCCATAGGATGTTTAGTTTTTAATAACTGCCTGAATCAAAGAATCTGCACGCCACCATGCAACGGTTGCTTTTTCCCGTTCAACAAGCAGCACAGAAATAATACCTTCCCGGCTTAAGCTAAAGGAATAATAAAGGTTTGATTCCCTGTTAAGTTCAATATTCCTTTTTAAAATCCTCTGACCGTCAGACTGAACCATCTGCACCGTAAAACCGTTTGGCGTGCCTACAATAAAATAAAGCCGGCCGGAATCCGTAACTCCAAGAAAATCGTAAGGAATATCAAAGCTTTCCTTGCTGAAACCTTCAGAAACCTGTTCACTGTATGGCGGAATGGTAACAGGCATTTCGTAGGCATTTTCTTCTATCTTAAACGGATGAATCAATGTGGTAACATATTCAATGCCGGACTGAACCCTTGAAGAAGCGTCAACATAACTTGAAAAATAATCAACCTTAAGGTAAAGCACCCTGTTGTTGTAATCAGGAATAATATTATCAAGGGAATAAAAATAATCCGTAGTTTCTTCTGCAAAAGGATTTGGAATATTCTGCTTTTCTACAGGAATTGTATAAAGAAGAAAACCATCGGCAGAATACCAGTAAACAGTCATTCCAGTAGGCAGGGCACAGACTACCACAAGTTCGTTTCTGTCTGTTGTATAAATGTTTTTAACATAAGAAAAAGGTGTTCCGCCCGGCCCCTGCTGCCCTATATAATTTACAAATTTTTTATTTTCGTCAAAGCGCAGCACAACCTGGCTTAAAGAAAGCTTTGCCTTAGAATCGTTTTCCTGACGTTCTACAGGAAGGCGTTCCACAACATAAAGATTCTTTCTTGAATCAACCGTAATCAGGGAAATATCATTAAAGGGATATGGAATTGCGTTTCTTGTAGAACTTGCAGCAGTTTCTTCACCTGCAAAAGAAGGATGAGGATTAGTTTCATCATTGTAATAAAGGGTAAGCAGATTTCCGTAACTGTTCATTTCCATGATTTTCTTTGCTTCGCCATTCATTATATAGAAGAAACCGTCACGCATAAAAATATTTGTATTAATGTCTCCGGAATGACTGAAGTCAAAAAGATTAAGTTCATCTTCAAAATTGCCATATTCAAGGCTGAAAAGATTTTCCCTTTCTACGCTGGAAACAACACGGTTTTTAGAACATCCGGCAAGAAAAACAAAAGAAAGCAAGGCAAAAACAATTTTTACAGAAATCTTCATGCCTAAAAGATATATAAAGAGAAGAATTTTTTCAATATTTGAATTTTATCCCATTATTGTGTATTATTTAAACATTATGTTTGATAAGTTATTAACCTTTGTTTTTGGCTCGGCAAATGACCGCGCCGTTAAGGCACTTGAGCCTGTTGTAGCAAAAATCGAAGAGCGCGAATCCTGGGCACAGGCATTTAAAGATGAAGAATTTCCTGAGCAGACAAAAATCTTAAAAGACCGCCTTGCCAAAGGTGAAACTCTTGATGATATTCTTGTAGACGCCTTTGCTTTAGCAAGAGAAGCGGCAAAGCGTGTACTTGGCGAACGTGCATACCCTTGCCAGTTAATGGGTTCCCTTGTCCTTAATTCAGGCAAGATTACGGAAATGAAAACCGGTGAAGGCAAAACACTTATGTGTGTATGTGCCGCATACCTTAATTCCCTTTCAGGAAAAGGCGTTCACATCGTTACTGTAAACGAATACCTTGCAGAACGCGACAGCAAATGGATGGGACGTGTATATAAATTCCTTGGACAGACTGTAGGCTGCGTAGTTTCAAGCATGGACAACGAAGCACGCAAGGCAGCATACAACTGCGACTTAACTTACGGAACAAACAGCGAATTTGGCTTTGACTACTTGCGCGACAACATGCAGATAGAAATGGCCGCAAAGACACAGCGCGGATTTAACTTCTGTATCGTAGATGAAATTGACTCCATCCTTATTGATGAAGCAAGAACACCACTTATTATTTCCGGACAGGCAGAAGACGACACATTCAAGTTCCACGAAGTTGATAAATATGTAGGCATGTTTAAGGAAGTTGCAAAAGACCCTAAAACCAACGACTATCCGGACGAAGTAGAAATGACACCGGAAGAACGTTCCGCCCTTGAAGGAGACTACAAGCTGGATGAAAAGTCAAAGCGCGTTTCCTTTACAGACAAAGGCATGAACAAAATCAACGACATTCTTCTTCAGCACCACCTGATTGCAGAAGGAACAACTGTATTTGATTCTGAAAACTTTGAATACGTGCATTACTTTACCCAGGCCGTCCGTGCCCATACACTTTACCACAACGACGTAGACTACGTTGTTCAGAACGGACAGGTTCAGATTGTAGATGAATTTACAGGACGTATCCTTGAAGGACGCCGCTACGGAGACGGACTGCACCAGGCAATAGAAGCAAAGGAACACCTTAAGATTGCACAGAAAAGCCGCACCCTTGCAACAATTACATACCAGAACTTCTTCCGCATGTATGACAAGCTTTCCGGCATGACAGGTACTGCAGAAACAGAAGCCGTAGAATTTTCTAAAATCTATAACTTAGACGTAGTTGCAATTCCTACAAACAGGCCGGTTGCCCGCATAGACGAAGATGATGAAGTTTACCTTAACGAAGCAGACAAATGGCAGGCCATAGCAAAAGAAGTTAAGGAAGCACACGCAAAAGGCCAGCCTGTTCTTATCGGTACGGTTTCCGTAGAAAAGTCAGAAGTATTAAGTGCAATCCTTACACGCTGCGGTATTCCTCATGAAGTCCTGAATGCAAAGAACCACGAACGTGAAGCACACATTATAGAAAACGCAGGTGCCAAAGGTGCCGTAACTGTTGCAACAAACATGGCAGGACGCGGAACAGACATTAAGCTTGGCGGTTCCCTTGAAAGCCGTGCAAGAAAACGCGCAGGCACAGACGCAACAGAAGAAAAACTTGAAGAAGCACGCAAGGCAGAATACGACAAATGGCTTGCAGACTGCAACGAAGTAAAGGCTTTAGGCGGCCTTTATGTAATCGGTTCTGAACGCCACGAAAGCCGCCGTATTGATAACCAGCTGCGCGGACGTTCCGGACGACAGGGAGACCCTGGACGCTCTAAATTCTACATTTCAATGGATGATGACTTGATGAGGCTTTTCGGCGGAGAAAAGATGAAGCACATCATGACAAGAATCGGCATGCAGCCTGGTGAACCTATCAACCACCCTATGCTTAACCGTTCCATTGAAAAGGCACAGAAAAAAGTAGAAGAAAGGAACTTTGAAATCCGTAAGCACCTTCTTGACTACGATGACGTCCTTAACCAGCAGAGAAAGTTTATCTACGACCAGAGGGACGAAATCCTTACGGACGAAAACTTAAGCACACGTGTCCTTAACAATGCCCTTGAAACAGTAGACGAGATTTTTGAAACCTACGGCAAGGGAAAAGGCAATTCTAAAAACCAGCTTGCAGACAAAATACGCACAACTTTCGGTCAGAATGTAGAATACGACCGCCTTACACCAGACGGAGTAAAGGCAATTCTTGAAGACGACATTACACAGAAAGAAATGCTTGTTGGCAAACACCAGTTCAACATGTTCATCAGATACCAGTATATTCAGATGATAGACAAAAAATGGCTTGACCAGCTTGAATTCCTTGACGGCCTTAAGGAATCCGTACACCTGCGCGGTTACGGCCAGAAGAATCCGCTTACTGAATACAAGAACGACGGTTTTGATGCCTTTGACGAAATGCTTGCCTTTATCCGCGATACAGTTTCAAGCCTTATTTTCAGGGTTAAGGTTCAGATTAACGGCGAACCTGCACCAAAGCGCGTTATGCCGTCTCAGATGAATGCAAAACACGAAGATGCTGCTTCACAGTCGCCAATGGCACAAAACAGGTTTAATGCACAGCAGGCTCAGCAGGGGGCAAAAAACAGTGCCATGAAGAGCGGACGCCAGGGCCAGAGCGTTACCGTTGTAAGGACACAGCCTAAGATCGGACGCAACGATCCGTGCCCATGCGGAAGCGGCAAAAAATACAAGGCCTGCCACGGCAGAGGAATGTAAAGCGCATGCTGAAAGCAGCAACCTATGGCTGCCATTCAGCATAAGGTTAGATTAAAAAAGCCACGGTTGCTTAAACAGCATGCCGTGGCTTTTTTGTTGCTATGCCGTCATTCTGAAAAATGCGCAGCATTTGTTCAAAAGCTGCAATCAGTAAACAAATGAATTAAATAAAATCACCGGCATCGCAATTCAATGCTTCGGCAAGTTTTCTGGCGGTTTTTGCTCCGATGGCACGCTGACCGCTTTCCATCAGAGAAATATTGGGAACGGCAATTCCTGTTTTTTCTGACAGCTGCTTTTGCGTAAGGCCTGCATTTTCCCGGCGGATTAAAAGAACATCAGCAGGCGTAAGGGGGATATTATTTAAAACTTCACTATCTTCGGAAGAAATTACTTCTTCGTCACTGGCATCAGAAGAAACTTCATCTTCAAAAACAATGTCCGGTATATTCTTCTTTAAGACAGCCTTTACATATTCAAGACCTTCGCCAAACATTAAAAGTTTAATAGGGTGCGCTTTCTCTACTGCCAACATAATATACCTCCACTTCTATCTTATTATCTTTTAATTCCCAGCATGCCACCCAGGAAAGTGACAAATGGCAATGATATTTATTTTTACCTAGAGAAGAAAAATTACGCCAGCCAGGCTGAATTGCACCTTTATTTTTAATGTCATTTACCAGCAGCTTAAACTTCTTTTGCTCAAGTAATGGCATTCTGGCAATCTGCTTATCAATCTTTCTTCTCCATGTAACAATCATAAAATAATATTATCAAAATAGATAATAAAAAGCAAATAGAAAATATATACTGTCAGAATTAAAACCTATAATAAAGGGCTATTGACGCAGTAAATATATCAAAATTCCCTACACAGTTTCTTCATTAGCTGATTTTCTGTTACTAAGTATAAACGGAAAGTCAATCAAATTTTTTACAACTATATAGAAACAAATCTGAATAAATCCAAAATACAATAAAACATAGTTCATATGCCTATGAATATATGAATGGGCTTTACCAAGAATAAACCATGACAAAGTTGTAATCAAAAGCACAAAATAAAGACTAACTTCTGCACTATTCAATTTTTTTGATTTCAAATCATTGTAGAATATAAAAAGCGGAAGAATCAGTATAAGAGAAAAGCAATACAAAGGAACTCCAGCAATAATTTCAGTTCTGAAAATTATGTATACCTTAATAACTTCCTTTATAGATGCATTTAATGAAGCTGCATAAACATCAGGAAAGTCAGCAGCATTTCCGCCAAGAGTCCTTCTTAATACATCAAACTTATAAATGCTCTTTACTCCGGCAAAAATATTTCCATTACCTCTAAAGCCAGCATGAATAAGCAATGCAACAATGAATCCTATAAAAGCAGAAATACCAAGTATAAAGCCCGTTTTTGCAATAAAGCAAACTGAAACTTTGTCTTTTCTTAACAAGGCTTCTATAAAATCAACAAGCAGAAAACTTATCATCCCAAGCATGATTGTAGAAACATATTCATAGCCGCAAAGGCTTTTTATCAACATGGCAAGAAACGCCAAAGAATAACTGACTATTCTGCAAACTTTATTACGGATAAAGCAGGAACAGAACAAACCAGCTAACATAGGAATAAACCACGTAAATTCAACCCAGTAAAGGTTCCTTGCAAAATTAACAATCCACGGAGAAAGCAAAAATACAAAATAAAAACAAAGAGACATTAGCAGATTATATTTTTTCCATAAAAGCAAACATATAAGCATAACAACTACAGCAAGAGCCAGACTGCAAAAACCATGTGAATAGCGAACAATATTTTCATGACCGATAAACTTCTGAAGGAAGCAAAAGAATTTTCCCTGCAACCCAAGTTGTGAACCATAAGGACTAAAGACTTTTGAATTTTCGTCAAACAAGCCTAAGCCATAAGGATTATGAATGTCTGCATGATTTGCATTAAGCTTGCCAATTACAAGACTTTCAGAATCACTTTGAAAAGTTTGGAATGCTGCTTGATTTGTCTTGTTAAAAACACTTCTTTCATAATTCCAGCACAATGCCACAAGCATAGCAAATGCAATACAGCCAAATGTAACAAAATAAGACTTTTTTGTTACATTAATCCTGCTTTCAAGTAAAGCAAATCTAAGATTTACAAGAACAGTTTTAATAAATCACACAGAGCCATAAAAAAGACCTTTAATTTTCCCAGCATAGTTTTACCCTTCCTATATTCCTATGCAAATATTTCTTTTACGTATTTGCATAGATTTTTTACAGTTTCTAAATCTTCACACAAGCCCATTTCTATGGAAACAAAACCTGCGTAATTTTCTTTTTGCAGGATTTCTGCAAGGCTTTCATGTTCTTTACGGTTCTGGACTGCTTTTAAATACGGTTCACTGATATGAACATGATTTATAAGATGAACTTTTCCTTTTAATAATTCCAGGTTTTCCTGATTTTGAATTATTGTTCCAAAATCTAAGTTTACTTTTACACCACTTGACCCAATCTGTTCTGCAATGCTAAAGGCAGTTTTTGTTTTATTTATGAAATTGGTTCCATAGATTTCTGGATTTGCTTCAAGGCTAAAGACCGTTCCATTTTCATAAGCATACTTTCCGATTACTCTGAAAAAAACCATTGCAATATTATTTACAGAATTTTCATCTAAGCCGACAGGAATATTGCGGTTTTTAGGACAGCCAAAAACAAGGTTTTTACATTCAATAGACCGGGCAAAATCAATTGCCTTTTTTGTGTAATCAAATAGAACCAAACGTTCAAAATCACTTGAAAAAATGTTTTCCTTTCTGCCATACCATATAGACTGCATAGAAGAAATCATAAGCCCATATTGTGATTTTAAATCTTCAGCCCATTTTTTTGCTTCATTTAACTTATCGTATGGAGCTTCTGGAAAAATCCTAGTTGGTGCAATTTCTATTCCGGAAAATCCATTTAATGATAAAAAATCATACATTTCTTTGTCATTTTCTTTTTTCCATGCAATGTTAGAAATTGAAAGTTTCATTTTGTTTCAGCCTCCTTTTTTGACTTGAAAATAAAAACCCTGCTTGCCGTATAATTAAGGATTATTACCAGAATATTTGAAAGAAATTTAAAAAGCGGTGCATTAAGCTCAAGCAAATCAACACAGACAAACATTATTACAAGATCAAGCAAACCTGTTGCCACCCTGCAAGATATAAACTTTGCAAATTGAGCAATTACACTTTTTGCTACACTATCTTTATTTTCAAAAACATACTGTTTATTTGTAACGAAAGCAAAACTGACCGCCAAAATCCATGCTATAATATTTGAAAGCGTATTAGGAACTTTAAGTGAGCAATAAAGCAAAAAATAAACTCCAAAATTTATAACTGTTGTTAATACACCAAAAATTCCATAGAGAAGCAAAGTTTTATATTTTGAAAAAAGTTCCTTTAAATTCATTCTGGTTTATAGGCTCCGAAAAGGTTTTTAAAAAGAACTTTCAGCAGGTTAAAGTTTCCTTTTAAAGGACTAATTTTTGTCGGTGTTTTTTCATTCTTCGGGTATTCCCTGAAAACCGGAATTTCGCAGGCTTTTAAATTTAACTGCGTTGCCCTTACAGACAAATAAGCTAAAAGTTCATATCCGGTAAATATTTCACGCAGAGGCTTAACCCGTTCATCAGTTAAATATCTTTTTGAATATGCACGGTAAGCATTTGTTGTATCAGTAAAGCATTGACCTGCAGTAATAGAAATAACTGGCGCATGGATAAGCTTAACGGCAATCAGTCTTGAAAGCGGAGTGTTTACTGCCCTGCCGCCCTTTATAAATCTTGATCCCTGAACAAAATCAAAACCGGAATCAAGTTTTTTTATAAAGTCCGGAACATGCTCTATAGAATCCTTATTGTTGCCATCAATGGTTATAATTCCTTCATATCCGCGATTCAAAGCCCACCATATTCCCATTCTAAGCTGAGCTCCCTGTTTACCGTTATCCTTTTTTACAAGAAGAGAGTTTACTCCTAAAGGAATAATTTTATCATGTGCAAGAGAACCATCAGTAGAATCCCCGTCACAAATCACAATATCAATCTGTTCTGAAAGATTACACCTTGAAGCACGCTCAAGTTCC
Organism: Spirochaetia bacterium; assembly: GCA_022768865.1. Lineage (GTDB taxonomy): Bacteria > Spirochaetota > Spirochaetia > Treponematales > Treponemataceae > Treponema_D. Next base: position 573 of record JALELH010000058.1, on the reverse strand, counting down.
TTTTTAATACGTTCACCTTCATTGATTACTGGAATAAGTAAAACGTATTTTGTTTTTTTTGGTGCAAATTCAGTACATTCAAACTGCGGCACACCATTTTGTTTTTTTATTAACATCTTTTAATATCCTCTTAAACTTTTCAATAAATTCGCCCAAAACTATAGAAGCCATGACAACTCCTGCAGTCCGGAACAAAACATAGATTGCATATCCAAAATTAAAAGAAAGCCAGTTAAAATGGAATGCAAACCTTAACACAATATATTCAAGCGGATCATGAAACAGATAAATATAAAAACTGTTTCTAAGTAAAACCCGCATTAGTTTTGACTTCATTAAGCCAGGAAACTGCCTGGTTACAAAAATGCTAATAAACAGAATCCACAAACTGTTTACAAGTATCCTAAACTGTCCGTTATGAGACAACTTCCATTCCAAAACGGAAAGAATGCCTATGAACTGACCCCATAAATCAGGACACCCACGGAGGTGTAAAAATGGGGAATAATCAAAAATACAGCATTGACTTCAAGCTGCAAGTCGTAGGAAAATATGAGCAAGGAAAGTGTGGCT
>JALELH010000056.1 GCA_022768865.1 Spirochaetia bacterium | reverse complement strand
TTATTTATAAATAATATTACTTGACTACCCGTATTGAAAGATATATAGTAAAGCCATAAAGAGAGAATAAAGGATTAAAGGCAGGCGCCTTTATTAACTAAAATCTAAAAGGAAAAACCTATGATTAAAGAAGAAAATGGCAGAAATCTTTCAGACTTGTCAAAGTTCTTGAAGAAGTTAAGGATTGATCATTCTGAATTTTTGGGAGACATGGCCGATAAACTTGAAATTTCGGCTGCTCATTTATCTTCAGTAGAAAGCGGACGCAAGACGGTGCCGGCAGATTTTGCAGATAAAATTACTGCACTTTACGGCCTGTCTGCAGAAGAAAAAACAAAACTTGAAACCTTCATTGCCAAGTCCAACAGAGAGGTTTCTGTAAATTTAAAATCTATTCCGCTGGGCAAAGACCTTTCGGAATATGCATCTACGGCAGTTATGTTTGCAAAGGACATTTCTAAGCTTGACACTGACCACCTAAAGCAGATTCAGGCAATCCTAATGCAGTGCGAACAGAACAGAGGCAACCATATGGTTAAATAAGGAGAAAGCTAATGAGCGAAATTCACTGCATGACGGAAGCGTTTTTATTCAGCATGTTGAATCTGCGTGCCCTGGCACAGATTGCAAGAACCATGTTATTTGGCACCAGTAAAAAGCTGAATAAAAGTCATATTCTGAAGGTTCTGGAAGAAGAAATTTACAAATATGACAACATGTATGATTACAGAGTCGTTGAAAAGGATATATGGTCCTTCGGCGATTCCATACAGGGCATCTACATTGATTACCGCGGATTACATACTATTCTTATACGCAGTGACATTTACGCTCTTGCAAAGAAAGGCAACAGAAAAGCACTTAAGGTAATATGCCACGAAATTGCCCACTGGCTGCTGCAGGAAGGTGCTCTTCTTAAAGAATTAGTAGAAATGTGCATGCAGAACCCTGATTTTGTTCCCGTCATGCATCCGGTTATGGAAGACGTAACGGAACTTTTTACGAAACACCTGATGGACGATTTTGATGAAGAATATTTAAAGAACCCCGGCGTTCTTTTGAATTGTACAGGACATAGAGAGCAGGAACTGAAACTTTTTGCTTGCTATTATACAAGATTTTCAAGGAGGTTAAAATCTGAAGTACCCTTAGAACTATGCCTAGCTTCAATGCTAAGCAAAAAAGTTCTTTTGCAACGGTCAATTACAAAAGAACTTCATGCATAAATTCAGTATAAAACTGCTAAATGTGTTGCAGATAATATATACTGTTTTTATGCTCCTGTCGATAGAAAAAGGCTTAATATAACAACTTTTTCTATCAGATTTCGAGTTCTCCCCTGCCTTAAGTGAAAATCAAGGCAGAGGGAAGTCTTAGGAATTGCACTTATAATGTGCAGGAGAATAAAACTGTGAGTAGTTTTAAAGAAGGCAGCAGCCTTAAGACAGTTACACTGTATGCAAACCCTTTGTCAGAAGAAGAGGGTTCTTTTTACGGACGTGTTACCAGAAACACAATAACTCTGGAAAACATTATTGCAAGCATAATCAAAACCCACGTTGGAATTGAACCATTCATGATTCAGCATGTGGTAAACCTTATAACAGATAAGGTTGCCGACTGCATCAGGCAGGGAAATTCCGTAGACCTGATCGGTGCCGGCACCCTGTATATTAAGGTAGACGGCTGCATAAAAGGAGAAAATCCTTCTACAACAAGCGTAAAGGGATTTAAACTTGGGTTTACTCCATCTGCCCTGATTCAGCAGGCCGTAGACGACCTTAAGATTGATGTTGTAACAATCAAAGATACAAATCCGCAGATAGACACAATCATCAATACCTACGACAAGAACACGGATAAAGTTCTGGACTGCGGAAAAACTGTAAGGCTTACAGGCCAGAGGTTAAAAATCAGCGGTGCAGACAGCGGTATTTTCTTTGCACCTGTTGTAAAAGATACAGAAACTGGAGAACAGTCTTTGGAAAAAGACGAAAGCAAGTGGACTAAGGTGGAAGAAAATACCATCAGCGTAAACCTTCCTAAAACCCTTGAATTCTATGTTCCTGAAGAACTTGACCGGGACAAGCAGTATTCAATTGTTTTAAGAACAAGAGCCACTAAGGGCGGTTCAGCGGAATTAAAAACCCTGATTTGCACCCAGAGTCCTGCCGTTACAATTAAAGGTTCTGCACATAGCAGCGACTAGCCTTTGGCAGTAAGCCTGTAAAACTAAAGCGGGATGGCATTATTTGCCACCCCGCTTTTTTGTCTGCCCTAGTCAATCTTTTCTGCATCTTCATACATCAGGTCTATTTTTTTTACCTGTTCAAGGCTGTCTGTCTTTAAGAATACATAGCCCGGAAAAACGGCTTCCTGGTAAGGTTCGCCCTTGCTGGTCTTCATGCTTTTGGTAAAAAACTGCACGGAAGAATGCAGTTCCGCCCTTAGTGCAAGGAGCTCGTTTGCCTTTTTTTTATAATTTTCTTCCTTTCCGGAAACAACCATGATACAGTAATATTCACATCCGGCATCTGTAAAGCCCATAAAATCCCCGCAATAAACTACGTAGTTTCGTATTATTGTGCCATACTACTACGAATAAAAGTAGTTTTTCAAGGGTAAGGCAAACCATGTACATTAAGGCCATTTCGTCTTGTTCATTTTTTATTTTGCTGTTATACTAGGCAGAACTATTTATGTTGTAGATTCACAAGGAGCTATTTTTATGGAAAACAATGAAGTTAAGACAGCCGCAGAAGACGAAGAAATCAGCCTTATAGATTTGTTCAGCGTGCTTTTAAGATACAGAAAATTCATTATTGCCTTTACGGGCATTGTTACCGTCCTTGCAGGACTTTTCCTTTTTGTACTGCCTGTGGCAAACAAAAACTTTGACAAAAAGCAGCTTGAATACAACTACATAATAAGATACGACGATTTTCCGGCCAAAGTAAAAAAATATGCTACATCTACATCTACATCTACATCTACATCTATTATCGACGCAGCAGCCGTAGAAGAAATGAAAAATCCTGCAGTTTTTGCTGCAGAATACAAGGCAAATCCTTTCTTAAAGGATACAGACAAATTTGCTACGGAACTTGAATACAATTCATTTATTTATGGTCTTTTAAAAACAGGTTCAAAAGATGTTTCAATAGAATCTTCAAAGTTCAGCAACACAATCAGCATAAAGCTTCTTGTGCCGGCAAAAAAAGGAGACGCAGCAGATAAATTCGTAAAATCCCTTGTAAGCCGCGTAGACAATTCACTTGCAGGCTATTACATTACAAAGCTTCAGGACAGCCTTAAAGACGTAAATTCTTCCATAGATTCTTACAAAGGCAATGCAGAAACTTCTCTTTCTTATCAGGAACTTGTAAGCGAAGGCCGCAGCCTTAATATCTATCTTTCTACATTTAAAGGCTTCCTTACCCTGTCAAATGACAAATTTGTCATAAGCGTTGCCCAGGGCAGAGCCATGAAGCTTATAATCGCATGTTTTGCAGCTTTCTTTGTTGCAGTTTTTGTAGCATTCCTGCGCAATGCAATAGAAAACATCAGGAACGACAAAGAAGCATCAGAAAAGATTTCTAAGGCATGGAACGCAGGAAAATAAAACCCCATGTTTTTTAAGCTTGCCGTAAGGAATATATTTTCAAGAAAAAGTTCCCTTGTAATAATACTGTTTATTTCCTTTGCCGTTACCCTTCTTGTGCTTGTAAACAGCGTATTTGATTCCACAGAAAACGGCGTTGAGCAGACCTTTAAAAAAAGCCTTACTGGAGACTTTGCCATAAGGCCTAAAAGCAAGGTTCCCCTAAGCCTTTTTGGAGATGAAACTCCGGTAACAGGCGAGCTTACGGAACTTACTACCCTTGTTCCATATACGGAAATATGCAGTTTGTTAAATTCCTTTGCAGAAGTCAGGCAGACAGTGCCGCAGGTTACGGGTCGTGCCATGATGGAATGTAACGGCCGGCGTATCCCTGTTTTTGTATTCGGTGTTTTTGGCAGGGACTACATAGAGCAGATGAATGCCATAAAGGTTATAGAAGGCCGGCCCTTTGACATGGACAAAAAAGGCTGCATGATTTCTAAACTGCATGCACAGCAGCTTGGTGCAAGTGTAGGCGACAAAATCCAGTTTGTAATATCAGACGGACTTTCTGCCAGCATACGCACGATAAATGTTTCCTGCATTTTTGAGTATACAATTCAAAACAAAATCCTGGACAACATTGTCCTTGCAGACCCTCAGACAGTCCTTTCCTTAATGAACGTTTCTGTCTTTACGGATTCCACAGTCATTGCAGAAAACAAAAACAACATGCTTGCCGACGACTTTAATATGGAAGAAATGTTCAACGACGTAGATGATGTTTCTGCAGTTATAGAAGAAACCACTACGGAATTTTTTGAAGGAGATTCCGCTGCCGCTTCTACAACAGAAGATGAAGTTAAATATTCAGAAAACACAACCTGGAACTTTATGACTGGTGTTCTTGCAGAAAAAGCAGACAGTGCTTCCTTTATCCGCAGGATAAACCGCCAGTTTAAAAAGCAGGGGTTCCCTGTAGAAGCTGTTTCATGGCGCAATGCAGCAGGAATTTCTGCCATGTACATTTACTGGATAAGGATTATCTTTAACGCCGGCATTTTGATTATCCTTGGAACAGGCCTTATTATCATCAACAACACTTTAGTAGTAAACATCCTGGACAGAATATGCGAAGTAGGCATGATGCGCGCCATAGGTTCTACTAAAAACTATATACGCCTTTCTACAATGCTTGAAACCTGCATCCTGACCATGCTTTCCGGTGCCTTAGGGTGCATTATGGGCATGGTTCTTGCACATATTCTGTCCAGGCTGCATATAGAACTTACCAATGCCTTTTTAATTCAGCTGTTCGGCGGCCAGCATTTAACGGCACAGATAAAGTTGCTTAACATCGTGCGCTCTTTTTCCTTAACGCTTCTTTTAGGCCTTGTTGCATGGATTTATCCTGTTAACCTTGTATTCAGGCAGAATCCTATTCAGGCAATTCAGGGGGTTAAATAATGTTTTACCCTGTAAAACTTGGTTTACGTTCTTTATTTTACAGAATAAGGCAGTATGTTTCCCTGCTTCTTGTGTGCATTGTGGGCATAGGCGTTTCCCTGTTCTGCATTTCCTTAATTAAGGGCATGCTTGCGTCCCTTTCTGACAAGGCACGCATCTACTACGGCGGAGACCTGCAGTTTATGGGCGGCAGGTATAACCTTGATATGGATGACTACCCTTCCTATATAGAACAGCTTGAAAATATCTTTAAGGAAGATGCAGTAGTTTCGCCGCGCTATGACTTTGATGCTGATTTTTCACGCCTTTATTTTGAAGGCACAGGTGTGCGCCAGCGTGTTATTAAAGGCGTAGACTTTGCAAGGGAACAGAAACTTTTTGAAAGATTTAACTATGTAGAAGGCAGTGCGAAAGACATGGCAGGTTCCAACGGAATACTTCTTTCCATGCCCATTGCCCGCATGCTTGAAGCAAGTGCCGGGGACGAAATTACGTTTATAATAAAAAACATCCACGGCTATACGGAATCTGTAAGCCTTGTTGTTAAGGGCATTTTTAAGGATTCAAGCCTTTTTGGCATGTTTACTTCCTATGTGGACATTCATTGCCTGCAGAAAGCATACGGTGTGCCTGAAGGCTATGCCAACAGGATTGCCGTTTCCTTTAATAATAAAAAGCCTTCCTATAAGCAGATAAACTTGTATCAAAAGCAGCTTTCTGATGTTTATAATATGTTCCCCCTTGTAAATGACAAATATAAGTTTTACGACAGGCTTTTAGGCGGTTCCTTTGACAAGCCTACCTTTGCACTTATTCCGCTTAATGCCAATTTACAGGAACTGAAGGTGCTTATTTCTGCAATGACGCTGATTGCGGCATTTATAATCGTAACCCTTGTTACAATTATTGTTGCGGGCATAAGCAGCACATACAGGGTTATAGTAATGAAGCGCATAAACGAACTTGGCATTTACATGGCCATTGGCATGAAGCGCAGCGGCATATTTATTTCCGTAATCTTGGAAAGTTTCTTTCTGCTTTTTACAGGCGGCCTGTTTGGTTTTTTGTTTTCCATACTGCTGAATAAAATTGCCGGGCTTTTTAACTTTTCGTTTATACCGGCATTTGATGTTTTTCTTGTAGACGGACATCTTGTGCCGCTGGTTTCTGCAGGGGCTGTGCTTTTTATAGAAGGTACCGTTTTTCTGTTTACCTTGATTGCAATTTCTCTTGCAGTTAAGAAGGCAGTTTCCATGACGCCTGCAGCCGCCCTTGGTGCCAATAATTAAACAACACAAACCCTGAATCAAGTTCAGGGTGACATTTTTTAGGAGAACTTATGAAAAAGATAATTTGTAGTGTTGCGGCGGTAGTTTTGTCTGCCATGCATATTGCACAGGATTATTCTGCACTTTTAAAAAAGGCAGAAGATAATACGGCTTTTTATGGAACAGATTTTAAGGGCAACTACACCATTGTGCACAACAAGCCTGGAGAAGGCCAGAAAATTACAGAAGCCATCATGTACAGGCGAGACAGCGAAGACAAATGGACAATCCTTGTAACAGGCCCTGCTTCAGAAAAAGGAAAGGGATATTTGCAGTATGACGGCAACATCTGGTTTTACGACCCGGTAGACAGTGCCTTTACCTTTACCAGTGCAAAAGACAAGTTTCAGAACACCAATGCAAACAATTCTGACTTTGCACCGCAGAAGTATTTTACCAACTATGCCATTGATTCTGCAGAAAAAGCAAAGCTTGGCAAACTTGACTGTGTTCTTTTTTGCCTTAGTGCAAAGGTAGACAACGTAGACTATCCTAAACTAAAGCTGTGGGTTACAGAAAACGACGGCCTTGTGCGCAAAAAGGAAGACTACAGCCTTTCTGGCAAAATGCTGCGCACAACTTTTATACCTAAATACCAGAGCATAAAAAACGGCGGAGATATAAGCAAGATTCCCGTAAACATGCTTATTGCAGACAGCCTTAAAGGCAAGAAAATTGCAGGCAAGGTAGAATACGAAAAAACCCAGATTACCATTGTAAATGCAGAGTTTGCAAAGCAGAAGGATTCTGTATATACAAAACCATACCTGGAAATGATGAAACAGCGGTAAATATGTATTCAAAAAAACTTATTGCCATATTGCTGGCGTCTCTATTATTTTTTTCTGCTTTTGCACAGGAAACGGAAGATTCTGTTTCTGACTTTGAATCTTCAGAAAGCATTTTTGCAGACGAAGACGCCATGTTTGACCAAGACGTGCAGGACTTAGACGAACCTGTAGTTGCCGATAAAAGCCAGGGCGGCGTAGTTGCAACGGTAAATACAGGCACGGCAACGATTCCCCTAACATTCAGCGGCCATCTGGAATCGGAACTTGGACTTGCTTATCTAAAAGAAGAAGAACTTACAGACAAGTCCGGCTACTTTGAATTTGAAAACAACCTTTTTCTTACTGCCCGTGCTGACGATACCTTTGGCGTGCGCGGAAAGTTTACAACCAGCTACGACAATAACTTTGACTTTATAGTTTCTGAACTTTACTTTGACTACCTTTGGCTTGACCACGTTTACATTACGGCAGGCAAAAAGTCTACAAGCTGGGGCTATATGCGCCTTTTTTCTGATGACGATGACGATAAAAACCACGAATCAACTTCTGATACTTCATACACAAACATAATCTATGATTCTGGCTCAGGCATTTCTGCATTGGCAAGGATTCCTTTTTCTGTCTTTAACATTTCAGGCATGGCACTTTACACAGGCCACGAAGACAAGCCAAGCTACAAAGATATGTCTTTTGCAGGCTCTTTAGAATTTACAGTCTTCCATACGTCTGTAAACATCTTTGGCAGAAGCTTTCCGGATAAGAAGTCCCCTATGTATAACCCTTACAAACTGCCAATATGGGGTGTAGAAGCAAAAAAAACAATACTTGGTGCAGACATTTACTTTCAGGAAATGGCAAGGATAAGGGACGTTGCCAGGGCAAGGCAGATAAAAAAAGACGGCGTAGACAAAATCATTTCTTCAGTCGGTATGTATAAATGGTGGGATGCACACTACCCCAACATCGGCTTTAACATTGAATACCAGAACATTTATTTTCCAAACCTAACGGAAGACAAATATTCCAACACAATCTTTCTGGATGCAGGAATAAAGTTCCTTGTAAACGGAAAATCAGTAAAGGTCGGCAGCGAATGGCGGCACTACGTAGAAGACAAAAAAGGCTATGTAAAGCCGGGCATAAGCATTTCCGGGCTTTTCCCACATGCAGAATGGAACACAGGAGTTAAAATTGAATATGGAGAAAACGAAAGCACAATTTTAAGCGAAAACGGCAAGGTTATAACGGATTCCGTAAAATACACTTTTGCAACATCCATAAAACTGACACTGGATTATTAAAGATTAAGTATAAATTGAAATTATTCATAAAAAAAGGAGCATTAAAAACTATGTTAAAAGTTAAGAAGATTATTTTTATAGGCTTTGCTGCATTTTCTATTGCACAGCTGAATGCACAGGAAGCATTAAAATCCGCAGAAGAAGAATACTATGATTTCTTAGCCCTGCAGGGAATTACGGAACGCCCAACCCTAAACTACCGCACATTAAGCGACAGCGAATGGCTTATAAAGGAAGACGCCGAGCATCCATGGCAGGACAATAACTTAGGCACTAAAAAAACAGTATTCCAGGCAGAAACTTTAAGCGACGGCTGGTTTATGCGCGGCGTAGACCAGAGCGTAAAATACAAGGTTTACGGCCCGGAATGGTTCAACAGCTATAACACGCACATGCCTTACGGACAGAACGACGGCGCACTGTGGCAGGGCAAAGGCTACAACACTTCTTTTACGGCCGGCGCACGCCTTGAAGCATACGGACTTGAAGTAACATTAAAGCCACAGATAAGCTTTAGCCAGAATAAGAGTTTTGATTTGATGCCATCTGCCTACGACAGCCCATACGGCTATTTCTGGGGGTACGGAAACAATCAGGGAGCCGACGCACCCCAGCGTTTCGGCGATGATTCTTTCTGGATCTTTGACTGGGGAGATACAGAAATACGCTATACATGGCATAACTTGACTGCAGGCGTAGGCACACAGGCAATATGGCTTGGACCGGCATTTGTAAACCCGGTTTTGCATTCCAACAATGCGGCCACCTACCCTAAGGTAGACGTAGGATTCAGAAAAACAGAAGTTAATATTTTCGGTCACTATATCGGCGATATGGAAGGCCGCATCTGGACTGGACGTTTAACGGAATCAGACTATTTTGACAACGACAGCAGCAATGACCATAACATGTTTCATGGCCTTACAATGTCTTATGCACCGTCTTTCCTTGAAGGCTTAACCTTAGGCGTAAACAGGGTATGCCTTACAAAATGGAAGATGAAGAACCTTAAATACGTTTTGCCAAGAGAAGAAAATTCTGACGTTGGCGTTCAGGGTTCAGGAGAAGACCAGAAGGCATCCTTTACTGCGGACTGGATTTTTCCAAGCGTAGGATTTGAAGTTTACGGAGAAATCGGCATCGATGACTTTGCAAACCGCATGAAAAACTTTGAACACACAATGACTTACACAGCAGGAGCAAAAAAAGCAGTCCGCATAAGCAACAAGCACAATATTTCAGGCGAAATCATTTTTGAGTGGAACAACACAGAAATGAGCCAGGACTTTCAGCTTCAGTGGCCATATAACTTTGGCTTCCATTACCAGGTTACACAGGGGTATACAAACAAAGGTCAATGGCTAGGTTCTGGAATCGGTTACGGTGGAAACAGCCAGTTCTTAGGATTTAAGATTTACCACCCTAAAGGAAGTGTTTTGTTATTCATAAACCGTTTTGAACCTGATTCAAATTATATATATTCAAAAGCAGTTGAAGCAAAAGCAAATGAAGACAACTTAAATGACAAATATTATCATCAGATGAAAAGTCACTTAGTTCTTGGAATAAGTTCAGATTATTTTGTGACAAGCAGTTTGAAGATAAATGCAGGAATTCTTTACGACAAGATTTATTCGCCATACTACGAAGATGAAAGCAAAGAAGGAACCTGGATGAGAAATTATTCTGCACAGTTTGGTTTAAAGTATAGTTTATAGAATTATTAAAAAGGCTGTCTAAAAAGAACTGTCATGCTGAATTAAGAATGGTAGCAGTAATTAAACTTATTAGACAGCCCCTTTTTTACAGTTCAAAGCTGGACTTTTCCGGAAGAATTGCTTCAAAAGCATCTTTTAGAATACATGAAACCTTTTCAAAATCCTGCAAATCTTCAGAATCGTTTAAAACGACTTCTGCATATTTTTGATTGCGAATGCATTCAGCAATAAATTCAGCATTGCCGTCGTATAAATCAAAACATCTGCGGTCTTTATAAGGATTAATTGGAGAAAAGTCTCCTTTGCACAACGCCCAGTGCCTGAAAAGCCATTGATTAACGTCAAAAGGACTTCTGAATTTATTATGAATTGCTGTATTCAATTCTTCAGGGCATTTTGCCCACACGTCTTCTAAAGTAGACTTTAAAAACGGCTGCGGCATGTGCGGGTTTATAAAACCACAGAATTTCGGAAGCCTTGTTAGAAAAATATTATAAACATTAGCCTTACCGTATTTTGCATTAAACCATTTGCAAGGATTATTTTTTACACTTTCTTTTGGCTTAAAATTCTTATTTATTGCATTTAAATCATTAAAAACAATATTAACCATCGGAAAGCTGCCGGAAGTTTTTACTTCAAGAACGGCACTATCGCATGGCAGCCCGTCCTTAAAAAAGAAATCCCTTTTTAAAGGCTTTGTAATATATAAATCGTCATTAAAATATACAAAGTGGTCAGACAGCCCATTTATTCTATGAATATTCAATTCTATAGGGTGTGAACTAAAAGCAGGCAAACAATCATCTGGAATATAATCAGAATGTTTTACAAAATGCAATTTTAGGCAATTTAAATTCAAAAAATCAGGTTTCTGCCCGCAGGTAATAAAATGAACTTTGTTTACCCATGGCGTAAACTTTTCTACAGCCCTGAACCAGTATTTTAAAAGCCCAAAATCCCTGTAACGTATATTTCTTGCATCAATTTGCTTTTCTTTTGGCCATAATTATTAAAAACCTTTATCCATTCAGGATCGCTCCCGTCAACCCAAGGAATTACAAAATCAATAGGAAAATCTGCATTCATAACATTTACCTGGCCAATTTAAACGACCGTTTAAATTATACAACTTTAAATAACTATAAAAATAAACGTATCTCTTTGTATTTTCATTATATATGCTATCTCTTTTTAAATCAATTTGCGGGCCAATTTAAACGGTCGTTTTTTGTAGCACTTTTAAGGTTAAAAACAGTTAGGAGAAAACAAATGAAACAACCAAAAATTATTGCCGAAATTGGATGCAACCACAAGGGTGACATGAATATTGCACATGAAATGATTATTACAGCAGCAACCTACTGTAAAGTCGATGCTGTGAAGTTTCAGAAACGCTGTAACAAAGAACTTTTGACACCAGAAGAATACAATGCTCCACATCCTCATCCAGAAAATTCTTATGGTAAAACTTATGGAGAACACAGGGAATTTCTTGAATTCACAGTAGACCAGCACAGACAGCTTCAGCAGTGGTGTAATGAAGCCGGAATTGAATATTCAACATCAGTTTGGGATCTCACATCTGCAAAGGAAATAACAACATTGCAGCCAAAAATGATAAAGATTCCTTCCGCAATAAACCTGAATAAAGAAGTTCTTCAATATCTTTGCAATAACTATGGAGGAGAAATTCATCTTTCGTTTGGAATGACAACAAAGGAAGAAGAAGAGAAAATTGTTTCGTTCTTTGAAGATAACAAAAGAGCAAAAGACATTGTTATTTATTCATGTACATCTGGTTACCCTGTTCCTTTTGAAGATATCTGCCTTTTAGAAATTACAAGATTACGCAATTCTTTTGCAGAAAGAGTAAAAGGAATTGGATTTTCAGGACATCATCTTGGTATTGCTGTTGATTCAGCTGCAGTTGCACTTGGTGCAGAATACATCGAACGTCATTATACCTTGGACAGAACCTGGAAAGGAACAGACCATGCTGCTTCTCTTGAACCTGACGGAGTAAGAAAACTTGCAAGAGACTGCCGTGCAGTATACAAAGCTCTTACATATAAGAAAGAAGATGTCCTTGATATTGAAAAAGTTCAGAGAAACAAACTTAAAAGAAATTCTGTAAAGTGGAACTAGAAAAAGATGACTATAGCATTCATTCCTGTTAGAGGCGGTAGCAAGTCTATTCCCCTTAAAAATATAAAAGATTTTTGCGGAAAACCTTTGGTTTATTGGAATATTAAAGCACTGGAAAATTGTAAATCCGTTGATAAAATAGTTGTGGCAACGGACTCTGACGTAATAAAGAAAACAGTTAATTCGTTTTCATTAAAAAAAACTGTAGTATATGACAGAAAACCAGAGAATGCCTGCGATACTTCTTCTACAGAGAGTGTAATGCTTGAATACATTGATTCTGCAAATTTAAATGATGATGATATTTTTATGCTTGTTCAGGCAACATCACCATTAACAGAAACTAAACATTTTACAGAAGCACTTTCTATGTATGAGAAAGAAAATTTTGATTCAATTTTAACATGTGTCCGTAATTACAGATTTTTCTGGAATGAAGACGGCACTTCAAAAAATTATGACTACAAAGCACGCCCTAGAAGACAAAACTTTTCTGGAATTTTAATGGAAAATGGTGCTTTCTATATAAATACAGTAGCGAATATAAAAGAATCCCAAAACAGATTAAGCGGGAAAATTGGAATTTATGAAATGCCAGAGTATACGGCGACAGAAATTGACGAACCTGACGACTGGATTATTCTTGAAAATCTAATGAGAAAACATGTTTTACAAAACAGTGTTAAAGATTATTCAAGAATTAAACTATTGCTTTCTGATGTTGACGGGACATTGACAGATGGCGGAATGTATTACAGTGAAAAAGGTGATGAATTAAAAAAATTCAATACAAGAGACGGTATGGCTTTCCAGCTTCTGAGAGAGAAAGGAATAAAGATTGGTATCATTACAAGTGAAAATACTAGAATTGTAGAAAACCGAGCAAAAAAACTCAATGTTGATTATTTGATTCAGGGAAAAAGAGACGGCGGTAAATTAGAAGCAGCCATTGAAATTTGTAAAACTCTTGAAATTTCTTTATCTGAACTTGCTTTTGTTGGTGATGATATAAATGATATTGAATTACTATCAAAAGTCGGATTTGCATTTTGCCCAAATGATGCAATTCAAGATGTTAAAAATATTTTCGGAATAAATGCAGTTCCGTCAAATGGCGGTAATGGCGTTATCAGGGATATTTCATCAGTAATTTTAAAATTTCATAAATGATTTATTGGATATTACATAAAAAACTTACAAAGAAAGACTTTGAAAATTCTCTTGAAGGCAAACCTAGTTATTTTTATGGCAGGTTTGGCAATTTCTGTTTTGTTGATATTTCAAACTTTTCATTATTCGGGAAAATTGAAAACAGACTTTTAAGAATCTCTAAAACAAATTTTCAAGAATTTGGTATTGATTCAAATAAATATATTTTTATAGATTCAAAAAAAGATTTTTATAAAAAAATAATCTTGAAATCAACAAATACGAAAAACGATATTTTTGTTTTTCAATCATATAACAATATTCGAATCAAGCAGTTTTATAAATTACTGACAAAAGAAAATAAGCAAACTCTTTTGTTAAATCACTGGCAATTGCCTATTGCTGAAAAATATCATAACAAGAAAAATCTATCTTTTTTAAAGAAACTTTTTACATTTGACAAAAAAATTCTTTTTTTACGTTTTCTATATAGATTTTACCATTTCGATTCAAAAAAATTCTCATTTAATTTTGATTATTCATTTTCAAGTGGAAATAAAATGATTGAGGATTTAAAAAAAGCCAATGTTTTTATTAAAAAAGTTATTCCTGTACATTCAATCAGTTTTGATGAATTTCTTTCATCAAATGTAAATAATACTGAATTAGTAAAAGAACCTTATTTTGTATTCATCAATCAGGCATTGACTATTCATCCAGATAATAGAGGATTGTCTCAATTTACTGAACAATACAAAAACGAAATTATTTCAACACTAAATTTCATTTCAAAACAGAATAGCAATATTAAAATAGCCATCGCAGAACATCCAAGATGTCATTTTGAAAAAGGTTTTTGGAATTCATTTAATTGTTATCAGGGAAAAACTGCAGAACTTATAAAAAATGCAAAAGCCGTTATTGGACACTTTTCAACAGCATTGAATTTATCACTTTTTTATAAAAAAAAGCTATTTCTTTTAACAAGTACAAGTAAATATTTTCCATTTGATAAAAACGTCACTAACGCCTTTAATCTTCTTGGAGGAACGCTAATAGATATGCACTCATGTAAAAATCTAAAAGAAAAGGAAAACTCAGAGATAGAATTAACAGACTATTTCACATTACTGCCAGAAAGCAAAGAAAATAATCTAGCCTTATTTTCAAATTTTTTGTCTTTATATGATAAAAAAAAGTATAAAATACCTTTTGATCAAAAATGAGGAAGTTATATTAAACAAGTATAAATTGGAAGGAAAATTTGAAATATATCAATAAATTCTTTTTTACATTAGCCTCTCTTTCTTATTATTGGACAGTGTTTTTGATTGTGCAAGAAAAGGATTTGGTCAAAAAAATCCAGCAGATTATTAACTGCAATTTTTTTAATAAGGACTATACTTGTTTTATCTCTAAGATTATATACCTTGCATTGCCAGTGATAATTTCTTTTATTACAATTAAATTAGCCTCCCTATTTAATAAAGAATTTATTGAACCGGAAATAATATCATCTGAAGAAATAAATGTAAATTTTATTCCAACATATCTTGGATACTTTTTTGTCGCATTAAGTTTTAATAATGATATTAAAATTAGTAGTGTGACATTAGTTTTTTTAATTCTTTGCTTCTTTGTGTTAGTTGGAAGTAAACATTTTTATAATCCATTGTTTTATATTTCAGGATTCAAATTATATAAAATAAAGACTAAAGATGGTTTTGAAAGTGTTATATATTCTAAAAAAGAAATTGTTACTGGGATATCATTAAAAAATTGGAATATTCATAGAATAAATAAATTCACATACATTGCATATACAAAGTAGGAAAAAATGGGATATTTATTAGCCAATATTAAGGGACATTTTGAAGGACGAATATCTGATGACTTATATTCGAACTTAGATTTTTCAAATGCAAGAAATTTTGAAGTAGACTCTTTATTGAACGAAAATGAATGGTGGAAAATAGAAGCTTTTAAAAATACAGAATATTGTAAATTTGACTTTTTAAAAACAGAATCCTTCAATTCTCAAAAATATGATCCATTAGATTCATTAGATAGTGATAAAATAAAATACATAGTTTCTTATCAAAATGAGAATTTATTTTGTTTCCAAAAAATTTCAAAAGTAAATAAATTAAGAAAAGTCTTGTCATTTGATGGAAAACGGATGAAGCTTCAAGAAAAAAAATTTATTCGTGTAAATGATATTCCTGATGCGATTTATGATAGACAAGCAGATATTTTGTATTTTAAAAATCCTTCTTCTATAAATTCCATCTTTTCTGGGATTAATAAAATTGAAAAAATTGCAACGGATTCTGAGGTTAGTAAATTTATCTCAAAGTCATTTATAACACTTGCTTCTGATTTTGATTCAAAAGAAATTAATTTACCAAACAGGAAACGTATTTTTGAGGCAAATAGAATATGGGAGGAATTTGGAGAGAAAGAAAAGATTGAAATAAAAAATTATATTCTTCAATTTTATCCAGATTTTAATGTAGAGAATGGAAAATTTATTGTTGAAAATGATAAAGATTTAACAGTATTACTTTGGGGAATAGAACAACGATTTTACTTTACTCCAATTGATAAGAAAAAACGTGTAGCAAATTCTATTCAAAAAATTGATTAATTAGAATCAATAAACCTATAACAATTATAATAGTTAAACTTTTTTTATTAAATCAGTTACCCTCTACTCTAAAAGAACTTTGCCAAAAAGTCTTTCAATGGATTTAACTCGCTTGATTCAAGATTCCAATATTTTTCATTAGCAAAATCCCAGTCGCCTTTATTCTTAAAACTTTCTTTTTCCCGGTTAGAACGTTTAAAAGCAGAAATATAGGAATATATTTTTGCTTTTTCATCAGGCGTTTCAAATACATCTTCTTTAAGTTGAGTATTAAATTCCATAATTTTTGATTCGTATTCTGAAAAAAAATCTAAAAGCTTCGAATATTTTGGATTAACAATCTTTTGTAATAACGATTCAAACATTCCGTCTTCAGCATTATTGGGAAAAGAAAAAGTTCAAAATTAACATGCAGTCTTTGTGCTTCTTCTAATAAAAACCGTTTGCGATTATAAAATCCTCCACCTGAAAGTTTAAAATCAGCATCAAAGATTACAATATTTTTATCATCATCAGATTCTGAATCTTCAAATTTTTGTTTTACAGCTGCAAGATTATAAAAGCCACCAGTGTTTATAAGCTCATAATCAATAGAACAAGATTTATTAAAAAACTTATTCAAAATGGTTCTTATAAATTGAGATTCATTAGTATTAGTTCTACCTGACTCTATAAAGATTTTATTCATCGGATTTCATTTTCCATCAAAAGCATTTCTTTAAAATTCTGTGCAGAATAATTTATAACTTTATTTGTGCTATCCTTTCTGTGAATAATCTTATAGAAAGAGACATTTGCATCATTATTATCTTCTATGTAATTACAAATTCCCTTTAAGGAATCAATATTATGTGTTGTAGCAAAAACCTGTGTATTATTTTGATGTGCAATATTCAAAAGACCTTTCCATAAATCATTCATTATTGAAAAGTGAACACCGTTATCAATTTCATCTATTAAAAGAACGCCATTTTTACACCATACAATATTTGCAACAATTGAAAAAATTTTTCTTATTCCGTCTCCAAGAAAATTTAATGGGATTCTATAAGGCAAACCGGTATTTACCATGATTTCATCACCAACAAGTATTATATCCTGGATTTTATCATCAAAATTCTTCATTAGTTCAATCAGTTGTTCTTCTTTTTTTTCCCTGAAAATATTTTTTACAGTTTCTAAAAGAGTTCCAAAAGAATAGTTTGACGGCATAAAGCATGAACGTATTTCTTCTTTGTATTCACTTTCTGGAACGGAAGAAACTATGCCATCTTCTGTAAGATTTTCTTTTTGCCTTATTGAAAAAGAACTTTTATAAATCTTCTCGTTTACAATAAAATCTAAATCTAGTCGTTCTGAATTTATATCACTTAAACTTTCTGAATTTAAAATTTTTGTAAATTCATCATTTATACAGGCAACAACCTGGCGATTAAAAAAATCATTTCCCTGTCCGGTTAATTTTATATTTCTTTTTTTGTCCAAGTTATTAAAAAAATATGAAAAGTCAGAAATCTTATTATATCCGCGGAATTTATTGCAATTAAGAAAAAGAAAGGGTAAATTTGGAGAAGAAAGTAAAAAAACAGCTTCAAGCAATGAAGACTTTCCACAATTATTTTTTCCAAAAAATACATTAAAATCAGAAATGTTTTCAAGTCTAATATTGGCTATTGATTTATAATTTTCTATTTCTATTCTGTTAAACATAAAAAATCTTTTCCGTTATTGATTTTTTATTATATAGGAAACATCCAATTTCTTCTATACATTAGTGTTTAAAATTAAATAACCGTCAGAAAACTTTTTTAAACCACCACGGACAACAAAAAATTGTTAATATTATCTCACTCCACTTCAATTCTAACACAGCAAGTCTTTTTCCAGAAAGAAATGCCGTATTTAATAACATTCTTATACCCCATCAGTTTGTATTCCCTATCGTAGTTGTTTGCCACAGCCTGCGCCAGTGCTTCATCCGCTTTTTGTCCCAATGTATCCAGAGTTTTTGCAACTTTAAGTTCAATTATAATTGCAATATTTCGTCGTGGAGAAGAAACAACGGTAATGTCTGTTCTGCCGTCACCGTTTTCCCTGTTGCTTTTTGTAAGGTAGTCCTTTTTTTGTGAAAGCAAAGCAGTCATAAAACCGTGGTAAAAAAGTTCCTTTGCGTTAAAATAACTGATTGTAGACTCAAGCCAGTAATTAATTTCGCTTTGCAATTCTTCCGCATTGCCAGAAACCAAAGCTTCAAAAAGTCTGCCGCTTTCATTTTCAGGATTTTTGATCTCTTCCCTAAACCAGTCTTTTATAATGTTCTTGTAAATTGAACGCACTTCCCTGTTTGGAATCACCAGATCCAGCACAATGCTTTCTCCAATCTGTTCAGATTTAACAGGTTTTAAATAGCCTGTAAGCAAAAGCATGTTCCATATACCATCAGTTTTTGTTTTTACGTCGGCATAGACAATTTCTTCGTGAAGCTCTGCCTTTACGCTTCCGCCATTTATAAGTGTTTCTATTTTATCTTTTGTTTCTGCATCTGCATTCTGAACCAGGTCTTTTACATTAAAATTATAAAGTACACTTTCATTAAAATAAGACAAAAGTTGTTTATTATGTTAAACTCTTCCTTATGCCAAAATCCTTAAAGAAAAACGCATTTTTCAATTTTGTAAAATGCTTTATGAATATAATCTTTCCTATAATTTCTTTTCCGTATGCTTCACGCATTCTTTTGCCGCAGGGTATAGGCCGAGTAAACTTTGCAAACTCTGTAATAGAATACTTTCTGATTATTGCAGAACTTGGCATTTCTACCTATGCTGCAAGAGAGGCTGCAAAAATCCGAGACGATAAAGAAAAACTTAATAAATTTGCACGGGAAATTTTTACAATCAATATTTTTTCTACAGTATTTTCTTATACACTTTTATTATTTTCTTTGATTTTTGTAGACAAATTCAGCGAATACCGTACCCTTTTGATTATCTGCTCAACAAAGGTTCTTTTTACAACAGCGGGAATTGCATGGCTTTTTACTGCCATGGAAGATTTCGGCTATATAACTATGCGCTCAATTGCGTTCCAGGTTCTAAGCCTTATTTTTCTGTTTGCTTTTGTACACGACTCTGGAGACGTTTATCAATATGCTGCGATGGGTGTATTTTCAAACGTCGGTTCCAACATATTTAACTTTTTCTATTCACGAAAGTACATTAATCTTTTTGCAAAAACAAAACTTGAATTAAGAAAACACTTTAAACCGATTTTTGTTTTTTTTGGTATCGGCTGTGCCAATAAAATAAACCAGGCTATCGATGCCGTAATGCTTGGGTTTATGCTCGGAGACATTTACGTAGGTTTTTATTCAGCTGCAAGCAAGCTTTCAAAGATGGTTATTGAACTTATTACATCTGTTGTAAGTTCCTTTATGCCAAGAAGTTCCTATTATGTAGAAAATAACTTGCAGAAAGAATACCAGAAAGTAATAGAAAAAGTATTTGGTGTTGCAATGTTTTTTTCTTTTCCGGCAGCGGCAGGTCTTTTTGTTTTGTGCAAGCCGTTGATTTTAATTTTCAGCGGTGAACAATATCTGCCTGCTGCAAGTGCAATGCAGGTTCTTTCTATAGGAATTATTGGCTGGGTTACAAATTCATTTTTAAACAACCTGATTATCACGCCGCAAAGAAAAGAAAAATATGCCCTTGCATCAAGAATTGCGGCTGCTTCCTTTAACATTGCCTTTAATTATATATTTATAAAAAAACTTGGTGTTTTTGGAGCTGCTCTTGCAACTGTAATTGTAGAATTTATTTTGCCATCTATTGTTTTAATACCTTCTTTTAAGTATTTAAAGTCAAAACAAAATCTTATTGCAATTTTACAGGCAGTTTCTGGAACAGCAGTAATGTTTGCTGTAATTTATTTTACGGGGAACTTAATAGAAATTAATTTCTTAAAAATCATTTTCTGCGTTGCCGCAGGAAGTATAACTTACGCTTTAGCAGAACTTATACTACGCAACAAAACTGCTTTCATGCTGTGGGGAATAGTTAATGGAATAATTTGTAAAAAAAGAAAATAATAGCCTGATTGCAATTCAACTATTTTTTTAAATCTTCCACAATCCAGTCGTCTATCGTGCGTTTTTCCTTGGAAAAGTTTACGCCGATTAATGTTATTTTGCGGCCATCCAGCAAATAAGGTTCTGCATATTTCTTGTCCTTTATCTGCTGCATTGCTGCCTTTGCGCCCTGGTCAAGCTTTATTTCAATTATGTAA
>JALELH010000045.1 GCA_022768865.1 Spirochaetia bacterium | reverse complement strand
TTCTTTCGTACGAAGAAACAAAAAAACTTATTGACGATTTTATTGAATATTACAATAATGAGCGCATTCAGCAGAATCTTGGCTGGAAAACTCCAAACGAGGT
The DNA here is from genome assembly GCA_022768865.1 of Spirochaetia bacterium. Taxonomy (GTDB): domain Bacteria; phylum Spirochaetota; class Spirochaetia; order Treponematales; family Treponemataceae; genus Treponema_D. The sequence continues at coordinate 8,037 of JALELH010000045.1, read as the reverse complement.
TGTTGCTTAAACTGTCCTAAAATTTGGGGTCAGTTCACTTATTCAAGTCTACCCCCCCGAAATACTGTCAAGTAAAATATTATTTTACATCTATTGTTTCCCTTGCTGTGTCGTGGTAATAGACTTTATTGGGTTTTGTTGAAATGGTAATTCTGTATGTGCCTTTTTTAAGTTCCTTTGGAACAGGAAATTCAACTATGTTGCTGCCTGCACGGCTATAGTTTAAAATGCGCACCTTCTCTGCTGAATCAGCGTTTTCAAGGAACACGCCCTGTGCATCGTCTGAATAGTCAAAGGTGAACTTTACACCCTGAAGCTTTACCATGTCTCCGGCACTAAAAACAAGACTGCCGCTTTCAGATAAATCGGGCTGCTTGGATTTTACGGCATAAATCCTGCATGCCTTTGTTGAATCAGGATTGTCCTGAACAAACCTTAAATTGCTGCGTATATACTCCTTTGCATTTTCCGCCGGCGCAAAGGTTACGGAAATGTCGTTGTTTTTATTTGCCAGGCTGAATGTGTCTTCTATTTTTTTGCACGTGCCTGTGGCGTTTACCTTAAGCGAACCAAAAGGCAGGTCTACCCTGTAGCCTTCTGCAAGTTTATTGACTATTACGGATTCCAGAACCTTCAGCATGCCGATGTTGTCTGCCACCGTAAAGCTTGAATTGAATTCTGCCATGGCCTTTGCAATTTCTTCCGTGCCTATGCTGCCGCATGTTGCACTTTTGAAATAATACTTGTCTTTATCCTCGTCCTTTATTAATACATTAAAAATTGTCTTGATTTTAAGCATCACTTCTCTCCTTAGCATTTAAGATGTATCTTTCTTGTACTTAAAATATAATCGAATAGTGCCTAGAAAACAAGCCTAAAGGACTATAAAGATGATGTCCACTTACAGTGGAAATCGTGTCCACTTACAGTGGAAATCATGTCCACTTATAGTGGAAATCATGTCCACTTATGCTGGAAATCGTGTCCACTTATGCTGGAAATCGTGTCCACTTATAGTGGAAATTATGTCTACTTACAGTGGACATAATATTTATAGTACTACAAAGGCGTTCCATAGGCGCTACGGAATCATTATGTAAGTCCTAAAGGAACAGTTCCTGTGTCTTACTTTCATTCATAGTAAGAGTCTTCGGTCTGGTTTTACTTATTTTCCGCTTTTTTAGCTTCCTTCCAGAAAGAAAGCATTTCATTATCGTTTTTTTCTTCCATATTAAGATGATTTTCTTTCATCTTCTTTTCTACATGGCGGAATCTTTTGCTGAATTTTTTATTTGCACGTGCCAGTGCTACATTGGGGTCTATTCCAAGCTTGCGGCAATAATTTACGGCAGACAGCAGCATGTCTCCCGCTTCTTCTTCCATATGTTCACTGCTGTTTTCTTTTACGGCATCAGACATTTCTTCCAGTTCTTCATAGACCTTTTTTTCTGCCTGCTGAACGGAACGCCAGTCAAAGCCCGCTTTTGCCGCTTTTTTTAACAGCTTATATGCTTTTAATAATGGAGGAAAATTTTCAGGCACAGAATCTAAAACTGAATCTGACTTTCTGCCTTCAACTTCATTCTTGATTTTTTCATACTGATTCTTAATATCCTCAATTGTAACCGCATCTGATTCACCAAAAACATGGGGATGGCGGCGGATAAGTTTCTGACTGATTTCATCAAGAACTTCGGCAACGGTAAAATCACCGGACTGTTCATAGCAATAGGAAATTAAAAGAATATTAAAAAAGGCATCCCCAAGTTCTTCTTTTGCATGAACCGGGTTGCCTTCTGTAATTGCATCAATTGCTTCAAAAGTTTCTTCTATGAAAGTTTCCCGCAGCGTCAACGGCGTCTGTTTTTTATCCCACGGACAGCCGTCTTTGCTGCGAAGCTTTTTTGTAATTTCGTAAAGCTTAAGGAAACTTTCTGACGCCATAAAACCTGCTTAGTCCTGACCGCTGATTTCTTTGTAGAATTCAACAAGATCCTTGCGCTGTTCCTTTGTGTAGGCAATGGCAGTGCGCGGATGCTGGTTAAGCTGGCCTGTAAGCAGGTACGGATGATCATATCCCCATACAACGCCGTCTGCCTTAAGTTTATTAATATGCTTTTCAAGGAACTGGTAAACAGGGAATGTGCTGTATTTTGGATTTTTAAGGAAACCAAGAAGAAGTTCCATTGCACAGTTGCCGGCACCTCGGCCCATTTCTCCATAAGTTGCATCAAGATAATCTACGCCGTCGCCGCAGCATTCGATTGTATTGGCAAAGGCAAGCTGCATGTTGTTGTGTGCGTGGATTCCGATTTTCTTTCCGTACTTTTCGCCTGCTTCCGTATAAATTGCAGCAACACGGGCCATTTCTTCCGGATAAATTGAACCGTAACTGTCTACAATATAAATTACATCAACCGGAGATTTTCCAAGAAGTTCAAGGGCAGTTTTAATGTCTGCTTCCTGTGAAGTTGAAATTGCCATAATATTACAGCTGACTTCATAGCCTTTATTCTTTGCGTCTTCAATCATGTCTATGGCAGCAGGAATTGTCTTTATGTATGTTGCAACGCGGATTAAATCTACAGGACTGTCGCTCTTTGGCTTAATGTCCTGCTTGTAATTACAGCGGCCAACATCAGCCATGACTGCAAGCTTTAAATTTGTATCATTGTCTCCTACAACCTTTCTGATATCATCATCGTTACAGAACTTCCATGGACCAAACTTCTTTACGTCAAACTGTTCCTTGTCTGCCTTGTAGCCGAATTCCATATAATCTACGCCGGCTTTTACGTTTGTTTCGTAAAGATCCTTTACAAATTCTTCCGTAAAATAAAAATCATTAACAAGACCACCATCACGTAAAGTTGCATCAACGACCTTAATGCTAGGCCTGAAATCCATTAAATTTGCAATATCTTTCATTGTTCTGTTACTCCTAGGGTGACTATAATATCAAAAAAACAATTCGTTGTCATTGAGTAGCAATTAATTTTTTGAAGCCTTGCTTAAGTTAACTAAAAAACAAACGCCTCTCGGCAGAACCGGCCCTGAAAAAAAGGCTGGCTAGAAGCTACGCTGCCAGTGCCGCACTACGTTTGTGCAGATTTTTTTTCATTGCCGAACCTGCCTACGGCGTTTGTTTTTTATAAAATTATTCTGTAATTCAATATTTCATTAAATTAATAATCCAACAAATTTAATTTAAAGTGAATTTTACAGGATAGCGGAATTTTACGGCGCAGGATTTTCCGTTTGCAACGGCGGGAATGCAGACAATTCCGTTGAATGCCTTTACGGCAGCCTGTGCAAAACCGTGGCCCGGGTCTTTCAGGACTTTTATATTCCTTATGGTGCCCGTGCTGTCTATGAAAAGTTCAAGGTAAACAACGGCTTCTATTCCCTGCTTAAGTGCCATAGGCGGATATTCAATTTTAGAAAGAATCTGACCCGTCGGAATTACCGGGACAGAAGAAATTTTATGCTGCGGCAGATACTGAATTTCTTCCTGTTCTTCCTGAACAAATTCTTCTGTTTCTGAAATATTTTCTGACGCTTTTGGCTGTCTGGAAACTGTTTTTATTTCCTTAACTTCCGGTGGCGGCGGCGGAACAAATTCCTGAACATCAACAAGCTTAAAAACTTCTGCTTCGGTGAAATTCACTGTTTCTATAGAAGGCTCTTCACCTTTAAAACTGAAGATATAAATAACAACTGCATGAAGAAAAAGAACAAGAACAAAAAGTGCTGGACGCGCAAAGCCTGAATATTTTGAAAGTTTTTCTACACCCATTTTATTTTTCCTTTACTACAAAACTTACAACCCGGTGCTGCAAAGCCTGAAGGACTGCCACAGTCTGATTTACATATTTGTACGGAGTGTCCTTGTCTGCAATTATGTGAATGCGCACATCAGGATTTTCTGCAATGGCCTTTACAACGGAAATTTCTAAAGTCTTTTCGTTTAAAATATTTCCGTCGGCAGAAATTGTTCCGTTCTGCTGAATCCAGATTTCAAAGTTTTTGTCTGCCTGCGTTTTTTCTAAAACTTCACTTTCTGAATACTGTATTTTTTCTTCATAACGCTGATTCATAAGGGAAATGAGCATTATGAAAATCAGCAGAAGAAACCCAATGTCAGACATGGAAGAAGTTGTAATGGAAGGATTTCTTCTTTTGGGTTTAAGGTTCATAATTTTTACTCCGCTAGGTTTTATGTTTTCATCCTGAAAGAAAAGTTTTCAACCTTTAACTTTCTGATGACGGAAATTACATCTACAACTTTCTGGTAAGGCGTGTCCGGGTCAATGGTCAAAAGAAAAGTCATGTTGGGCCACGTTACAAGTTTATCTGAAATCTTTTTTGAAAGTTCCGTAATTTCTATTTCTGATTCTTCAAGAAAAATCTTTCCGTCTGCATTAAGGGAACATTTTATAATGTCCTGTGTGTTTACAACTATGGGTTTTTCTTTTGAAGGCAGATTCAGCAAAAAACCTTTGTTTACATTAAAGCCTGCAATTACAATAAAAAATATAATCAGCAGAAAGGAAAGGTCATTTAAAGAACCGGAACTTCCTGCATCGTCGACTTTATGCCGAACAAATCTTTTTATCATTTTTTCCCCTACATTAATTCCGGCACAAGGTCGTTGATTGCCTTTGAAGTTTCTGCAGCAAAGGTATCAACTTTCTGAATCAAAAGGTTGTAGGCAACTAAGGCTGCAATTGCAATAATCAAGCCAAAAACAGTTGTAATCAGGGCTTCGTAAATTCCGCCTGCAACAAGCTGGGCATTAACGTCTGTTGCCGTTGCAATCTGCTGGAATGCACCAATCATACCGGAAACAGTTCCTAAAAACCCTGTCAAAGGTGCAAGTGAAGAAAGTGCCGTTAAATAATTGAATCCGTTTTCCATTCTTCTAAGGCGTTCCTGTGCTTCACTTTCTGCGGCACGTTCCATGCGCTTTTCGCCGTATTTTGAATTCTGCAAAAGTGCCAGAAAAATAGATGCTGCAGTCTGCTTGTGGGAACAGGATGCAAGGAATTTTTCTGCTTCTTCTTTTTTGCCGTCGTGCAAAAAATCCGTAATGCGTTTGCTTATTGGTGCAACCTTGCAGTCGTGCCATGTAATGTAAATAAGGCGTTCAATTATAATTGCAACAGTTGCAACAGAAAAAGCAAGAAGAACCCACATAAAAGGTCCGCCAAGTTTGAATAATTCGATTAAGCTAAAACCGTTTTCCATAATTTTCTCCATTTATTTGTTTTCATATATTACGACACTTTCCAAAGCAGAAAGTGTCACCATAAATTTAATTTTTAAAACCTGAGCTTAATGCCGATGGAAGGCAACGGAACGCCAATGCTAAAGTCCGGGGATTCTTCAATGTCACTCATTTCTCCAGTGAATTCATTGAATGATTTTTCACCCTTAGGAGAATAGAAATTAACAAAAAGGTCCTGAACTGCAAAATAGAATTCCCAGTTTGCCTTGCCGTTATGTGTCTGCCATTGTTTTGAAATGCGCACGTCAACAGGGCATGAAATCTGATTTCTTAAAGTGTCGCTGTAAAATGTGCTTCTTGTATAACGCTGAACAATGGTTCCGTCTTCCATAACTGCGGCATAGCATGTAAGGGGTCCCGTTTTTTCTTTTGGAGCACCTGTTGCTAAAGTTCCTTTTACGGTAAAAGTCCAGCCTTCACCAAAGTGCCAGTTGCTTACAACATTGATTGTGTGGAATCTGTGATAGTCAGGATAAAACCACTGATCAAGTTCTCCTGTCTTTTGCGAAACATACTGGTCATCACGGATTCCTGCCGGATTCTTAAATCTTGTATTAACAAAGGAATAAGAAAGATAGCCATCCCAGCTGTCGCCGACATTTTTTTCAATCATTGCATCAACACCAAAGACGTGTCCTTTGCCGTCAGTTTTTGCATGCATTTCATCTCTGGAAAAATCTTCTGCTGCATCAGAAGTTGTATACAGATACAGTCTTGAAAGATAATGCTTATAATAAGTTTCCAGCTTGAACTTCCAGTCATTTTCTGTTTCCATGTTTCCGCCAAGAACTGCAAACAAAGCGGTGTTTGGCTTTAAGTCATAATTTTTTGCACCGTATTCTTTTGAAAGCATCATGGTTTCACGGGGATTAGAAACAAAGAGGCCCGTTCCCGCTGAAAAGCCTGCACTTTTGATATTGCCGGTTTCACGCCATGGAGTAAAATTAACTGATGTCCTCGGGCAGATTTGCGGAACCATATTCAAGGTGTAATTTTCTTTTGAATTATAGATGGTTACAAATTCTCCTCTGACGCCGATTTCAGAATTTATAAGGCTGTTTTCATTGCCGTAAGTCCATGAAGTAAAGCCTGCACTGTTGAAGATTCTGTTTCCTTTTGTTTCCGTATTCCATGCTGATTTCTTAAAAAGCCAGTTATTTCTGAATTCAATGTCACGCCAGAGATTCATTTTGTCACTTGTGTCTGTAAAGGAAACAATTTCTTCAAAGCCGACGCAAAGATGATTTTTTTCATTAAGTTCAATTTCTGATTCCAGCTTTCCGTTTACAAGGTGAGACTTAACTGTTTCTTTATAATGTTCATCTATGCCGTTTAAATTGTAAGAACCGGAAGCTACGCCAGGCAAAACAGAATATTTATTCATAAACTCATCCGTATATTTTATTGTGCCGCTAGAATTGGTTTTCATATCCAGATTTTCAGACATGCCGTTGTAGCTTAAAAGTCCATGGAACTGAAGATTGTCTGTCGGAAGATATTTTACATTCAAACCAGCAATTCCCTGATAAATGTCGTAATCCATCTTTTGTTTTGTTGTTAAACCTTTTTCTGTTTCTGAATCGTCATAAGTCAAACCGTCGCTTCCATAAAATCCTATTAAAGAAATATCAAAAACTGACGTGGGTTTTAAATTTGCCTTAAAGAAAAAATCGCGGATATATGGCGGCCTTTTCATTGAAGCAAGGGAACCATTTCCGCAGGCATCATACATGGCAAAAATCGGTTCAAGGTAAGTTAGGTGTGTTCCAAACAGCAAACCACCCAAATCTTTTCCTAAAGGAGCCTGGGCAAAAACATCGGCACTCATAGTAGAAATGGAAGCATTTACGTGAGGCTTTTCAAAATCCGGTTTTAAAGTTGTTGCTTCCAGAAGGCCCGAAGATGCCTTTCCATAGCGTGCAGAAAAAATACCGTTGGAAAGTTTTACAGATTCAATCATTGCAGGATTTAAAATTGAATTTCCACCACCCCAGTGCCACGGAAAAATTGTATACATGCCGTCAAGGGTAACGGCAAGTTCCCTCGGGTCTCCGCCGCGAACAGAAGGTTCGCTTCCCCATGCACCGCTAAAAGAAACACCCGGCAAAGTTCGGACAGAAGCCATGCAGTCTTCAATAATTCCCATGCTTGCCGTTGAGTGCATTTTTTCTTTTGTCATTACGGTGGAAACACCTGGCTTTTCCTGAACTTCTTCGGCCTTTACCCTGTTTACTACAAGTTCCTTTCCTTCGATGACGTCAGCAATAGTCATTTTGATTTCTATTTCTGATGAATCTGAGTTTAATGAAACACTTTCTTTTTTGTAGCCGGGCAAAGATGCTTCTACAGCATCTGATTTTTCATCTGCATTGATTACAGCCCTGCCCTGTTCATCTGTAAAAACACTTAAAGACTTTTTTGACTTTACTGTAAGCCGGACGCCTTCCAGTGGAATTTCAAGATCGGCATCAAAGACATAAACATTAACTTCCTTTGCAAAAACTCCGCCTGCAAAGAAAACACCAAATAAAAATGTTTTAAATAACTTTTTCATTTTTCTCCTCTTTTTAATTAAGACACTTGAAGAGAAGAAATGTGTTACTTTTTTTTATTAGGCCGAATGTCGAGTTATTGGAAATTACTGATTTGCAAGAAAATAGACGCCTCTCGGCAGAACCAGGCCTGAAAAAAAGGCTTCCGCACTACGTTTGTGCAGATTTTTTTTCATTCCTGAACCTGCCTACGGCGTC
>JALELH010000015.1 GCA_022768865.1 Spirochaetia bacterium | reverse complement strand
AAATGAATTACAGTATCAATGTCGTATTGCTTAAAAATGCGCTCAATCTGTGCCCTATCGCAAATGTCTACCTTCTCAAAAAAGTAACGCTTGCCGCCAAACTTTTCTTCTACATCTTTTAAAGATTCAAGGTTGCCTGCATAGGTAAGGCAGTCTACATTTATTACATTCCCGCTAAAACCTGCATCGTTAAAAAGGTCTGTGCCGCTGTTTGAAAGACCAAAAAGATAATGAATAAAATTGCAGCCAATAAAACCAGCACCGCCAGTAACTAAAATATTATGTAATTTACGTTTTCCCATATTAATCTCCAATCCACTTTGCATTCATGTCAAAGTATTTTTTGTCCATGCCAAAAGCAGGATGTTTGCCGTCTTTATCAGAAAGCAGCGGTTCAATGTCTCCGCCAACCGCCTTCCAGTCAATGCCGATGGCAGTGTCGTTCCATGGAATGCCGCCTTCTCCTTTAGGGTCATAAAAATCTGTGCATTTATATGCAAACACGGCAGAATCACTTAAAACATAAAAGCCGTGGGCAAAACCTTCAGGAATATAAAACTGGTTCTGTTTTTCAGAATCAAGGATAACGCCAAAGTATTTACCGAAAGTCTTGGAACCGCACCTTAAATCAACGGCAACATCATAAACTTTGCCGCTGACTGCGCGCACAAGCTTGCCCTGTGGATGCTGTTTCTGAAAGTGAAGTCCGCGTAAAACACCTTTACCGGAAGCAGACTGATTATCCTGCACAAACTTCATTGTAAGGCCAGCATCAAAAAAATCCTTTTCTGAATAAACTTCAAAAAAATAACCGCGGCTGTCTCCGAAAACCTTAGGCTGTATTTCATAAAGGCCTTCAAACTCTACACCGTCTGAAGTTTTACACTTATTAAAAGCAAAAGGCATTATTCTACGCTCCCTGCAATGTATTCAAGATAACGGCCGTATTCAGTTTTATAGCCTTTTGCAAGAGATAAAAGCTGTTCCTTAGAAAGCCAGCCGTTGCGGAAAGAAATTTCTTCTATACAGGAAACATACATTCCCTGGCGCTTCTGGATTGTAGCAATAAAATTAGAAGCTTCCAGAAGGCCGTCATAAGTTCCTGTATCAAGCCATGCCATACCGCGGCCTAAAAGTTCAACATTAAGTTCTTCACGCTCAAGATATTCATTATTTACGGAAGTAATTTCAATTTCTCCGCGGGCACTTGGCTTTACATTTGATGCAATATTTACAACATCATTTGTATAAAAATAAAGGCCAGGAACGGCATAGTTTGACTTTGGCTTAGAAGGCTTTTCTTCTATACCCAAAACCTTACCTGTTTTGTCAAATTCAACAACGCCGTATGCCGTAGGGTCTGCAACCATATAGCCAAAAATAACGCTCTTTTTCTGCTGTTCTACAGTATCACGGGCATGCTTAAGGGTAGCAGTAAAGCTCTGTCCGTAAAAAATATTGTCTCCAAGAACAAGGGCAACATCATCATTACCGATAAAGTCCTTACCGACAATAAAGGCATCGGCAAGGCCACGCGGCTTATCCTGAATGGCATATTCAAACTTCATGCCAAGCCAGCTGCCGTCTCCAAAAAGTTCCTTAAAGCAGGAAATATCCCTTGGCGTAGAAATAATCAAAACTTCCCGGATTCCTGCAAGCATAAGGCAAGAAAGCGGATAATAAACCATAGGCTTGTCATAAAGAGGCAAAATCTGCTTAGACACAGCCTTTGTAATAGGATAAAGCCTTGTACCGGATCCTCCGGCTAAAATAATACCTTTCAAAATATATTCTCCTTAATCTTCCGGCTGAGGTTCTTCACTTAAGTAGCCCTTGAGTTTTAAATTAACGGCCCGGTTTATGTAATGAAGGGTTGAAAAAATAATAACTATAAAACAATACATAACAACAAACAATAAACTTGTCTGCCGGCGGCCCATTACTGCACTTGGAATAATGGAAACACAGACAAGAAACTGGATTCCAAGTAAAAAACTGATTGCCTTTAATTTAGAAAAGCCTATATTTACAAGTTTATGGTGAATGTGTCCACGGTCAGCAGAAAAAACAGAACGGTGCTCACGCAGACGGCGCCATATAGCAGCAATAACATCTGTGGTAGGAATACTTGTTAAAAGAATAACAAGAAGAAGCTTATTATATTCAAAAGTAGCATTATTCTTAGAACACAAAAGAGGAAGAACAGAAACGGCAAAACCAATAGTCTGGCTGCCCGCATCCCCAAGGAAAATCTTGGCATTAGGTTTATTCCAGAACAAGAAGCCGAAAATACATGCTGCAAGAATAAAACATATTTCCATATTAGGATCGTGCATAAAAATCATCATGATGCCTATTGCCATGGCACATAAAAAAGAAATGCCGCCGCAAAGACAGTCAAGGCCATCAATAAGATTAAAGGCATTAACTTCAACAAGAATCAGAAAGAAAGTAAGCAAACGCCCAAACCAGGCCGGGAAAGTAATAAAGAAAAATGAACTATAATAAACAGATCCCATGGCAACAGCAAGGGAAGCAAAAATCTGAAGCAGGAACTTTACCTTTGCACGCAGACCAAAAACATCATCCAGCATGCCTTCTACAAAGATAATAAGGCCGCCAATCATAAGGGGTGCAATATTTACAAAGTTACCATGATGAAAAACAAGGGTATAAATAGAAAAAACAACAATAAAAGAAGCAAACAAGCCAATTCCGCCAAAACGGGGAATATTACCGGTGTGCATTTTACGCGGATTTGTATCATCAAATAAATTATGCCTTCTGGCAAAAATAATGGCAATTCTAGTAAAAACCAGGCTTAATAAAAAAGCCACAATAATCAGGATAAACATATTACTATTATATCGCACCTAGGCTATAAAATCAATTCTTGCGGCTGTTTGCCACGCGTCATGCTTGTTTTAGTGTCTGCTTCAGCTTAGCAATTTTGTTTACAAAATCAAACATTTGTATTATACTTTGTATATGAGATTCGAAGTCGAAAAATTGGAGAAAGCGCAGGAAGAGTTTGATGCACTTTCGCAGGAACAGCAACTTGCATGCAGCAAAGATTATGAGACTATCGAAAAACAAGGCCTGGAATTTGTAAAAAGACGATTTCTTAGGGATGGTTTATTTGAAATAAAAACAAATGAAGTCCGATCATTATTCCAATATAGAGAAAACAAAGTGATTTTAATAAGGCTCATTTATGTAAAAAAAACACAAAAAGCTCCTGGAAATCTTATAAAACTTGCATTAAAAAGACTTAAAGAAGCTGGAGGTAAATAAAATGAACTATGTTTATGTAAAAGATTCCGAAGGATTTGTAGTAAAAAAGGCTTCAGAAGAAGTTGCTGATGATGAAGTAATTATTTCAAAATCTGAATATAAAGCACTTTCCGGAGAAGATTATTACGAAAAACACTTTTCCCGTGGCGGAAAACGGATTGGAGCCGGACGTAAAACAAAATTTTCTACTCCATTAAAATATCAGATACGTGTTACCCAGCAGGAAAAAGATTTTATTAACATGGCAAGGGCAAATAATTTTGACTTTGCCACCACTAGAATACCACTAGCAAAACGATAATTTCTGTAATCTGCTATGTACATAAAAAACGCCGCAGAAATAAAACTCCCGATAGTGTAAAATAAAGTTCGCAATTTGGAGTTTGATTTAAATTGAAAAAGGGCCTTCCTTTACGGAAAGCCCTTTGCGGTGCTGAATGCCTGCTATGCCTTTAAAAGACCATTAACTTGCTCAGCAGATAAACCGGTTATGTCTGTTATCTGGGCTACAGGCATATTAATCTGCAACAGTTTTTTTGCTATCTCAATCTGATTTTCTTTTCTACATTCTTCCCTGGCTTCTTCTACAAATTCATCTACTAAATCTTTTACTGCATCACACATATTTGCTACTCCTTTTTCTGTTTCCTTAAAATATTTTGCCCTTGCGGCTAGCGTCTTTAGCTTCATTTCTGACGGCTTTGGACAGTTAAAGTCGTGCATCAGGTCGCCGATTAAGTCCTGTCCCCTGTATTCACCGTTTACGTAAATTATGTGGGCACCATCGTAAAAATGTTTTCCCGTTTCTTCTACCATTCGGTTTATATGATACAAAGGCTTTGTTTCCTTTAATACATCATGCTCGGTTATAAATATAACATAAGTTTCGGGCAAAGTCTCTACGTTTTGGCCAGGCAGGATTAAATTTGCATCAATTAACGAACTGTGATACCTTGCCCGCCTTGGATTTGCGCCATTGTCTTTGCGTTGAACTTCCACATTAAAGATTCTGCCCGTAGCATCCGTTGCTTTTATGTCCAGGCAGATTGAACGTCCCTGCAAATTTTATGCTGTTTATGGACATGGCCTAAATTTCATGACTTTGGCGTACATCTCGGAGGGTGTCACGCCTACGTCTCGGTGCCTGTCACGCCTACGTCTCGGTGC
>JALELH010000093.1 GCA_022768865.1 Spirochaetia bacterium | reverse complement strand
GGGCTGTTTCAATAGTGGAAGCATATGATTCTGTTTCTGATTTTCAAAATGATTTTGCATATTCGTCTTTTTATTATCAGGAGATTTACTAAATGAAAATTCAATCTTTTTATTTTCTTTCATTTCTTTTTCTTATATGTTTATTTCAATCTCCGTGTAAAGCAAATGATTTTCCTTCTACTTCAAAAATTAGAGTTATAAAAAACTATAACACCTATTCATTTTTAGATGAAAATGGAAATATTCTTTTTACAAAACAGTTAAAAAGATTCTATGGATTTACCGAAGGATATGCTACCGTAGCACTTATGAATTTTGATAGTGCAATTCTTGATGAAAATGGAAACATTTCAAATATTCACTTTGAACAATTAGGACAAAAGTTTTCAGAAGGAAAAAATTTTGCAATGTTTTTGGACGGAACGACAGGAGTTATAGATACCAAAGGAAATTTACTTTTTAAGATTAAAGTAGAATTTGATGAATGCGGAGCTCTTGCTGCAACTAATTTTTCAAATGGAAAAGCATTTGTCAAAGAATCTAAAGGTAAAGGCGAGGTCTGGTATTTAATTGACGATAAAGGAAACAAATTAAAAGAATTTAATAATATATCCTATCCAAGATATTTTTCTTGTGGGGTTTCAAATGTTCAAGTTCGAGAAGGAACAACTTGGAAATCTAATTATATAGATACGAGTGGAAACTTTATATCCCCTATAAATTTTGATGAGGCTCATGATTTTATTGATAATAAAGCAAAAGTAAAAAGTGGCACAGAGGAATATTACATAGATATCAATGGAAAAAGAATACACAATTAATTTTAGTTAAAAATGAAATCGCCTAACACATATAAGGCCCGAAAGCGTCAATTGACGGTTACTTCTTAAGTCTTTGCAGGCTCATATTAATCAAAATGATACTGTAAATGATACTGTAAATGATACTGTAAATTCCATTTTGCAGCTGTTAAAGGAAAATCCTTTGATTTCCTACGATGACATTGCAAAGAAACTTGGAAAGTCCCGTCCTACGGTCAGCCGTAAAATTGCAGAACTAAAAAAGCAGGGTGTTATAGAAAGAGCTGGATCTGCCAAAAAGGGCAGCTGGCGTATAGTGCCAAAAGCAAAATAGAATAAAACCCTTTCCCATGGCATGCACCGAGACGTACGCGTGACAGGCTGCGAGACGTACGCGTGACAGACACCGAGACGTACGCGTGACACCCTTAGAGACGGGCAAATTACAGTTTTTAACCTTTAGATCTTAAAGCAGGCAAAAAGCAAAAAAGTTAAGGAAAATCCTTTAAAAAGTGTCATTTTATTTTTTTTTACCATTATAAGATATATATGGTACAAAAATTGACCTCCCTGTCAATTTTTGTACCCGAGTTTTGCAGGCAAAACTCTCAGGTTTCTTTTTGCTTAACTTAACATACGCCATCCATGGCTTAATGTTATTTTAACAAGAAGAACTGGTTCCAAATACTTATCTTATAGGAGTAAAAATTATGACAACTCAGACACAACCTAATGTAATCTACAAAGACAGACTTTTTAAAGCAATTTTTGGCAGGCAGGAACACAAAGACTGGTTACTGTCGCTTTACAATGCGCTCAACAATTCAGATTATAAGAACCCGGATGACCTGGAACTTACCACGATTGAAAACATCATTTACATCACCATGAAAAATGACCTGTCTTTCCTTATTGACAGCCAGATGAACCTTTATGAACAGCAGTCTACCTGGAATCCTAATATGCCGCTACGAGGCTTATTCTATTTTGCTCAATTGTACCAGCAGCATATTTCAAAGCAAAAGAGGGATATTTATTCTTCTACATTGTTGAAAATTCCTACTCCACAGTTTATAGTTATATATAACGGTTCCAGGCAGACGGCAGATGTTGAAAAACTTAAGCTGTCAGATGCTTTTGAAGTACCTAAGAACGACGGTGAATTTGAATGGACTGCAACTTTAGTAAACATAAATAAAGGACATAACGAAAGCCTGCTTGCAAAATGCAAGCCGTTAAATGATTATGCTGCCTATATAGAGCGTATAAAGGCAAATGTAGAAAAAGGCTTAAGTAAAGAAGAAGCCGTAGATGAGGCAATGAGATTTGCAATAAAAAACAATATGCTTAATGGCTTTTTTCAAAATCAGAAAATGGAGGTATTAAACATGAGCTTAACAGAATTTGATCAGGAAGAATATGACAGAAACCGCTATGAGGAAGGCCGGGAAGCTGGACTTCAGGAAGGTAAACAGGTTGGACTTCAGGAAGGTAAAGTCGCTGGCAAACTAGAAGGTTTTATTGAAACAGCAAAAAAACTTTTGCAGATTAATATGCCTGTCGCCCTGATTACAGATATAACAGGTTTATCAGCCGAACAGCTTAACAAGCTTGTAAAGGCATAGAAACTGATGCCATTATATCCCATTTTCTGGACGGCCCCGCAGCATCTATTTTACTAAGCCTTTATACAGTTCCATAAGGCTGGCTACAATCTGGCTTTCTGTTATGGTGCTCTTAAAGCCGTAGGCTGCAAGGACGGCCTTGTCGTTGGCGGTGTGGGCTTTGCGGAGCTCTTGCGGCATGGTGAGCGGGTCGTAAAGGTCTGCAAGGCTGGAATCGGGGTACTTGGCGCGGGCGTTAAGAATAGCCTGGGCGGTCTGCTCTATTTTTGCCTTTTGTGCATCTGTTGGGGAACACCACGGAAAGTTGTTGTAGACTATGTCTTTTGAATATTGATAATCACTTTTCATACGACCGCAGACGACACGCATCCAAGAATTATGAACTGAAGAAATTAAAACTCCAAATTCATATAAAGTTGCATTTGGAATAATTAAGGCACTTCCGTTTACTATAATTTCAGGGGAAACAAAAGCGATTGGAATATATTTTCTTTTTTCTGAAGAAACTTTAGGAAATACAACCATATTTGTATCAGGTTGCCTAATTTCCCCAAATAGAGATGGAGTTTCTGTAAGTGCTAAAGTTTGCGGACGTTTGCTTGATTTTCTGAACTCTAATGTCTTTAATATTCTGTCTTTTATAAACTTTGATTTCTGCAACTCTTTAGGAGAACAATTTAAAAGCCACAAACACCATCGTTCAGTATTTTTAAGTAATTCAGCACCTCCAATATATTTCTTTATAAACTTTGAATTATTTTTATCTTCTTTCATAATCTCATCAAAATCTTCTTTTGATAAAATCAAATGTCCGTCATCTATTGGCATGCTTCCATAAGACATTTTTGAAACATCGCAAATTGGTTCGCTTCTACTTTCAATAAAGACATTATCAGCTTCAACTAAATATCCGTTTATGTTTTTTACTGGTGTGCAGTTACCGTTTTCATCATATAGATATTTTTCATCCTGTTCGCTCTGTTCTGAACTGAATCCAACGATTACGCAGTGAACGTGTGCCATTCCGTCTGAATCGCTTTCCCACTTAAAAGTTCTGTATGCAAAGTCAAAATGTATTTTATATTCTTCAAACAGTGGCTTCCAAAGAGCGGCTACCTGTTCGCCTTGAGTAATTGAATTTGTAGAAACAAATGCACATTTTGTTTTTGTTCCCTTAATTAAATCAGCGGCTTTTTTATACCAGCAGCATACATAATCAAGGTTACCTGCATTCTTCCAGTCTTTGCCAAAGATATTCAAAACATCTTCTTTTTGTTCTTTTGATTGTTCCTTTTTCCCCACAAACGGCGGGTTCCCCATGATATAATCGTAGGTGCGCTTTTGCGTTGTGCTTTCATTGTCAAATAGTCCGCCTAAAACGGTTGTGGTGTTTTCAAAGGTCTGCCAGTCGGTTTTTAAGGCATTGCCTTCTACTATAAAGGCATTGGTCTTTAAGGGGAAGAATTCAATCTGGCTTCTTATAATGCTTTCTGTTTCTGCAAGCATCTGGCTTTCTGCAATCCACAATGCTGTCTTGGCAACGGTTACGGCAAAGTCGTTTATTTCTATGCCGTAAAAGTTACGGATGCTTACCTTTATTAAGTCGCTGAACATGTCTACCTGGCCGCCGGCTATGTCTTCGTACTGTTCCTTTATGATGTCGTTTTCAAGGCGTCGCAGGCTTATGTATGTTTCCGTTAAGAAATTTCCGCTGCCGCATGCAGGGTCTAAAAACTTTAGGCCTGCAATCTTGTTCTGAAAGTCTGCAAGGGCGCTCTTTTTTGCTTTCTGAATCTTTATCTGCCTTATGGTGCTGAATTCCTGGTGCAGGTCGTCTAAAAAAAGTGAATCTATTACTTTGTGGATGTTCTGCACGCTGGTGTAGTGCATTCCCCCTTTGCGCCGTGTTTCCGGGTTTAATGTGCTTTCAAATACGGAACCGAAGATGGTTGGGGAAATTTCGTGCCAGTCAAAGGCGGCGCAGTCGCTGCAGATGGTGCTGATTATTTCCTGCGTAAAGCGCGGTATTTCTATGTCTTCAGAAAAGAGTCCGCCGTTTACGTATGGGAATGGCTTTATGGCATCGTCGTAGGCATCCCGCTCTGCGGTTTTTGTGTCCAGTGCCTTAAAAAGGCGGATTAAGCCTTCACGGGCGTGGGCAATTTCAAATGACGTTAAGTAGTCTTCAAAGGATGTGCGCTTTTCAAAAAGGCCGGCGTCTTCTGCGTATAAACAGAATACGATGCGCACGCACAGGATGTTAAGGCTTCTAAGGCTTTGTGGATTTGTTGCGTCCTTGTATTCCTTTATAAGGCTGTCGTAAAGTTTGCCTACAAGGCGGCCTGCCTTTACAGAGATTTCTTCTTCTTTCTGTGTGCGTGTGTTGGTGCTGTCTGCAAGAAACTGCAGGCGGTAGTATTCTTTTTCAAGGTCTTTTAGCAGGACAAGCTGTTCCGTTTTTTCCGGTTCGTCGCTGTCCATGTCGTATATGCGGAATTCCTTAAAGTTGCTTGTTACGATCCAGCGTGCCTTTTCTGACATTTTTAGGTTGTCGTTGTAGCGTTTGACCTGCTGGTATGGGGTGCATTCCGTGCCGTCTGACTGCCGGGCGGCTTTTGTTAAGTCTATGTCCTGGGATTTTTGTTCTATCAGTACTTTTGTTTTGCCGATGTAGCCGTCTATGTATGATGTGTGGTCCAGCTTTACGCGCTTTTCAAACTGTATGTATGTTTCTGCGTTTTCTATGCCGAACAGGGTTCTTAATAGCTGTATCCAGAAGTTGTGTGTCTGGCTTTTTTCGTCGCCTTTGTCCTGCCAGTATTGTGCAAATTCCCTTGCGTTCTGTGCCTGCTGATTAGCTGATAGTTTTTCCATAGGGGGAAATTATAGCACAAAAGCATTTGTTTCAATAGATGCCGGTACCTGTTTAACTTTTGTGCCAAGAATTGCTCCGCAATTCTTGTATAGGTCTCATAGAAATAAACGGCAAAAAATATCTGACGCCATTAGTAGACGATGTCTGACACTAGCTTCCGAAGTCATTTCTAGCTGTTACTAAAACACCTTGAGAGCCTGCTTTTGTTATAAATAAAACTTAAATTTATAAGGTTTTTCACTTGATTTTATTGGAATTTACATTAGAATTAGAGAAAATGGAGATACGAAGGGGATAATTGGATTTTTGCGCTTTGTAAGGAAGTGTGTTATGAAAAAACTATTATTGCTTTTATTGTCTGCTTTTTTGTTCTGTTCCTGCGAAATCGGTTTAGGCGATTCCATCTATAACTGTTCAGTATGCAACACCGTTTATAATACCAAAGAAGAAGCCTTAAACTGCAGGCATACAAGATATTGCCCGGGTGCCTCTCAGGAAGAAATAAGAGACAAAGAAAACACCATAATTAAGAAAGAAGAAGAAATCGTAAAAAAGGACGAAGTAATTACAGAACAGAAAGAAACAATCACACAGCAGGAAGAAGAAATTGCCGCAAAAAACCAGACTATAGAAGACCTTAACAAACGCCTTGAAGAAATCTATAAGGAAATAGAAGAAAAGCTTGCATACATCAGGCAGCTTGACCAGTTTATCTACGACCGCCGTGTTCAGCTTGGCATTACGGAAGAAGACCTGGCAAACGCACAGAATTCCCTGCAGGCCGTAACCCAGGCCATAGACAGGCTTCTTTCTGATAAGGAACGCCTTACGCAGGAAGTAGGCGAGCTTAATGAAAAGGTTGTTACCTTAAATACTCAGATTACCGTGCTTGAAGAAGAAAAACAGGCTTTGGGCAGGCAGATTGACCAGCTTAACCAGACCGTAACAGTCCTTGAAACCAATGTAAAGACCCTTGAAACAGAAAAGCAGAAGCTGACGGAATCCGTAAAGGAACTTAATGCAAAGGTTGATGTTCTTAATGTTCAGGTAGAAAATTTGAACCGTGACATTGAAGTAAAGAATCAGCAGATTGTTCAGCTCAACCAAACCGTAGCAGAAAAGGAAGCCCTTATAGAAGAAAAGCAGCAGAAGATAAACCAGCAGCTTGAAACAATCCGTAACCAGAACCTTACCATAGAACAGAAGACCGCCCGCATAGAAGAACTTGATGAAGAAGTTGCAGAACTTGAAAAAGACATTACTAAAAAGGCAGAAGTTATAGAAAAGCAGAATGCTACCATTGCAGAACAGACTGAAAAGATAGAAGTTCAGCAGAATACCATAGACCAGCAGAAGACAGAAATAAAGGAACAGCAGACCACCATAGAAAAGCAGGTTACTGAAATAAAGGAACTTAATGTTACCATTGACGAGCAGGCAGTAGAAATAGAAGAAAAGACAGAAAAGATAGAAGAACAGAAAGTCCTTATAGACCAGTTATCTGATGCCTTGGCGTCAAGCATGAGCTTTAGTTCAAGTGGATTTACGGATTATAAAGAAGTCTTCCCAGATCCATATTTAGGACGTGCATGGGTTCCATTATGGGATGACCTTACTGAGCCTACATGGAAAGACGGTAAGCTTTATGTACCACGAAAAGAATCTACTATAAAGCCGGGGTCATATTGCGGATATGTTTATAAGGAATATACCAACAGGCTTAATGTAGGACCTAAGAACATTATTTATCGTTTATCTTACAAAGACTGCTACGAAGAATACAGTGCAACTTCCAGTGAAGAAATCAGAAAAACTGATGAAACAGATATGATATTCAGGATTTATACAAGCATTGTATGTCAGAATCCTGAAGAAAACATCTGGGTAATGAAGTTTGTAGATGTATTAAACCCTGACAG
>JALELH010000050.1 GCA_022768865.1 Spirochaetia bacterium | reverse complement strand
TTGATTATTCCCCATTTTTACACCTCCGTGGGTGTCCTGATTTATGGGGTCAGTTCAGCACCCCTGCCTAATATTCACTTTCCCAGCCGTCGCCGAATTCGTCCTGCATTTCTTCTGCTGCGTCCTGACCGCCGCTAAAGGCATCGTCGTGGATTTCTTCGTAGTAGCTGTCATAGTCGCTGTCTGCCGAAGTTTCCTTATGTTCCGGTGTGCTGCGGCGGGAATTTCCGTAGCGTAAAGACGGCATGGAAAAGTCAAAACCGCCGCTGTCGTCCGGCCCGAACAGGGCAAGCAAAATTATTGCAATGATGCCTGCAATATTAAAAAAGATTAAAAAACCCAGCATTAAATCATCTTCTCCAGCTGTGCCTTTAAATATTCATAGCGCAGCTTTTTTTCTTCCTTAGCAAAATGAACCTGACGGCTCTGAACGGGGTTATTCTGATAGCAGAGTTTTTCGTCGCCAAACTGTTCGCTTGTCAAATCAAAGACGCAGCTGCCCACAACATTATAGCAGTGATAGTTGCCGCCTTCACGCAAAACGCCGTAAACTTCCCCGCCAAAAATATCCTGGGCAAGAAATGCCGTAATGGAACACTGGCCGTAAGTCGGATGGGAATTCTTCCAGTTATCACGCATGCGCGGCGCACAGGTTTGCGCACACCAGATTTTAAGGAGCATGTCGTAAAGCATGCGCGGATTTTCTATTGCCTTATACTTTTCGTTTACAGGCGGAACATCTGCATTCTGCCAGCCGTAAAAACTGTAGCTTTTCTTTTCCATATTATTTACTCCTTTTTGTTATCTTCTTCTATTTTATAGGCAAAATCCGCAGGCAGGATAAAAGAGCCGTTTGTATTAAGGATTTTTACTTCCGTTATGTCTGCCAGGTTAAAGAGTTTTTTACCATTATGGCAGATACTGGTACACATTCCCCACAGGTTCCACCGGCCGTCTTTTAAAATCAGCTGATAGGGCTGCACGGTGTATTTTTCTTTTTTGCCCTCCCCTGCTCCGCCATAGACAATATGCACATACAGGTTCTTTTCCATGGCGGCCTTTATTGTACTGAAGGTTTTATACAGGGCTGTGTCATGTTCATCTATATAGACTATTCTTGCATCAGGCAGGGTTTCTTCTTTTTTTGACTTTGCTTTGCCTGCCTGCTTTTTTTCCCGGATGTAGTATTTGCCTTCATCGTCCTTAACTGCGCCGTGTTCCAGAAGTTCCGGAAGAATCCTGCGGTAAATGGTTTTTACGCTGGAACCTACAAAGTATCCTGATTCTATAAGAAGGTCCGACATTCCTTTCAGGCTAAGGTGATTGCCTGTATCAGTAAGGTATCCGACAAGGCAGTCTATCTGCCCTTCTTCTTTCTGCCTCTGATGCAGGCCGCTTTTGGACTTTATAAACTTCTGAACATTTTCTGTGATTATCTTTTTCTGAGACTCCTTACTTACTGTTAAAAGGTCATCTACTTTCATATCATACCCGGACAGCTTTTCTCAAGTTTTGAGAAATAATAAACCTATTATATATACATACGTTTTAATTATCAATGGAGGAATGAACATGGTTAGAAGACCTTTCAGAAGAAGAAGAAGCCGCTTTTTAACACAGGACACATCAAGACTTACTTACACAAAGTCAGAACCTTATGCACTGGCATATTATCTTTCCGTAATGTTTGAAGATACGGACAACTTCAGAATTGCAGACAAGTTTTCCGAAGCAATAATGCTGTTTGTTGAAATAACAAACACGCTTAACCTTACGGACAGGCTTGGTAAAGTTCTGTCAGCAGCAGTTGAAGGCCTTGTCCGGAGAAAGCTTCTGCATGCCCTTCCTTCAGACCCAGAAACAGCAGCCACTTTTGACGAAACAGATATTCCTTACTGTTTTGAAGAAGACAAAAAGATTGAAGCTCCCCTGCGCCAGTTTGAATCCGTCAATGAACATATAGTCAGCCTGCTCAGAATCCTGTCTACGGAAGAAAAAAATGTGTTTTCTTCCATATCTGCACTACAAACCTGCGCACAATAATGGATCCTGCAATGGAGCGAAGGTTCCACATGATGGTAGAATTTAAGGCACTTTCTGAAGAAAGCATTAAAAAGCTTTGTGCAAGATTCTTCCCTGCCCTTTCCTTTTCTGAAGAACAGGTTGAAACCCTTGCAGAATATGAAAGCGTAACGCCGGGCGATTTTTCTGCACTCCATAGCCGCTTCCGCTTTATGAATCCGGCAGAACTGACGGCAGAAAACGTTGCACGGGAACTTGAAGCCCTGCAAAAAGAAAAGAAGAACAACTGCAATGCGCATACTGCCATCGGCTTTTCTGCTTAAATAATTTACGGCCACCCCTGAGTGCCATCAGGGGCGGATTGATTAAAGCTTCCCCTGCCCTACCCTGCTCCAGTTTATATTTATAAAGGCTGCTTTACATGCCTTATGCCTCCTGTTTTTGCAGGGGGCTTTTTTGCATGCTGCCCGGATGCTCCACTTTGTATTTGGCAGGTCAAATACCATGTCATTTAACTTTGCAAAAAGCACCTGGCAGATGGTACTGTATTCTCTTTGTCTTTACGTTTGTATAATTTTATAGCGTTTTATTATTACAATTGTATAATTATATATAACTTTGTTACTACCTTTTGCCTATATACACTGATACTGCAAGAAGCCCGGAATAAAGTCCGGGATGACACTTAACCTAAGACCTATTGAAACCTTTGAATTCAGCATACCCCGCCAGACGCAAATAGAAGGCCGTGGCAAGCATTTACCCCTGAATCGACATATTATTCAAGCCAGGCAAAAAAGCACCATTACAGCCAATCCTCAGAGGCCTATATTTATTATACAATTGTTATTACATTCGTATAATTATTGTTACTACAATTGTATATAAAGCAAGCAAAATGTATTTGACTTGTATTAACATTTGTATTATTATCTATACATTATCAATTCCATAGTTTCGGGGTAAATATGAAAACCATAACCTTCGCCATTCAGAAAGGCGGCACAGGTAAAACTTCAGTTTCTGTTTCAATTGCCGGTGAACTTGCCCTTGCCGGTAAAAAGACCCTGCTTATAGATGCAGACCCTCAGGGCAATTCAACAGGATGGATATATCCGGAAGTAGAATATGAATTTGCCGATGTAGTAAAGGAAACTGTAAAGGCAGAACAGGCCATAAAGCAGACAGCTGTAGAAAACCTTTACATACTTCCTACGGCAGGACTTGGCGGCGGCCTGCGGGACTTTTCCCAGACTGCAACGGGAGACAAGATTTATTCCGTGCGCAACGTGCTTGATGACGTTGAAAAACTCGGCTTTGAATATGTAATCATAGATACGTCACCTTCATTCAATCTTTTAGAAAAAATGTGCCTTATTGCAAGCAATGAAGTTATTGCAGTCCTTCAGCTGGATATTTTCAGCACGGACGGGCTTGTAACTTTTGCAGATTCCCTAAACACCCTTAAGAAAAACATGCGCCTTCAGGAACCTGTTTTCAAGAAACTTATATTAAATGCAAAGGATGACCGTTTGCAGCAGCAGGCACAGCTTTTGCCGCAGTTTCAGCAGAACGAAAACTTTGAACTTTATACGATTCCCGTTGACCAGGCCTTTAAAAAGGCACAGGGCTCCCAGGTTTTAATCCAGAACCTTTACGGAACAAAAAGCGCAACACTGGAAGCAGTTAAAAAAATTGCAGAAGCAATAATGAAGTCAGAATAGGGTAGGACCATGGCAATTTCAAGAAAAGTAAGACCTTCAGCAGCAGACATTACTGCAAGCTTAAACATGATGAACGGAACAGATACCATGCCGCAGGCTCAGGTTCAGGCAGCAGAAAACGTTCCTAATCCGCAGCAAATAGAAAGTGGAGCATCACCAGTACAAACACAGCCGGTTCAGCCTGAAAAAGCCAAGATTTCTACAACAAAGGACACGCAGATTATTTTCAGGACAACAGAGGCAAACAAAAACAGCCTTAAAAGCTTTTTTGCAGGTTACGGATTTTCCCTGTCTAAAGGCATTCAGCTGGCATGTTTCTATCTTGAACAGGAAATAAAGGCAGGAAACATAACTATTGGCCCTGCAGGCATTCTGAAGAAGGAAAGATAAAATGTCAGATATTTCAGAAGAAGAGTTCAAATTATCTATATGCCACACAGATAAGGAAAACCTGCCTGTTCTTGCAAAGGACAACCCGGAGCAGCTTTACAGGAGCTTTCTTTCAAGTCCTTTTATTGCAGCATCCCTGCCGCTGAAAGATGTTAAGAAGAACATATTCAGGCGCAAATACAATAACTTTTCACTCAGCCTTGCAAGCACGTCAGAAAAAGTTCCTTACGGCAGATACGGCAGGCTTCTGCTTACAATACTTACAACCCATGCAGTTCTTGGAAGTGCTACTACCAAAACACAGGACGGAAGCGTCATCGTAAAGTATGATTCCATCCGCCAGCTGTTAAAGGAAATGCAGCTTTCTGCAGGACGCAGCAATGACATAAAGCAGCAGCTGGAATACTTTTCAAAGTCTACCTTCGTTTTTGAAGAAAAAGTAGACACCGTAATACAGCGTTCATTATTTAAGGATCTGCTTGTAGAAGAAGACGGCTTTAAGGCAGATAAACTGCAGGCAAAGCTTGTTTCTTCCGGTATTATTCCCTTTATGCAGGGCATGCAGTATGTGGAACTTAGCGAAGGAGGCAGGGAAGGCAAGCAGTTCTGCATTACCATAAGGCTTTCTCCGGATTTTGTTAAGTTTTCCAAGGAACATTCAGTTCCAATTAATTATACGGTTTACAAGAAGCTGTCCAGTGCAGTTGGAAAAGATATATATGCGTGGCTTACTTACAGGAATAATTCCCTTAAAGGAAACGAATCTATTTTTATACCGTCCCATTCTTTAGTTGATCAGTTTATGCCTGTAACGGAAGAAAGCCATGAAAACCAGCTCAGAACAAACTATAACTATATCATCGGGCAGATAAAGGAAATCAAGGAAAAATACTATCCTGAACTTAATGTTTCCATAAATCAGGATGGGGATGGCATTACTTTAAGAAAATCAGTGCCTCAGATTCTGCCGGAAGATTCAAGATATGTTCTGGTTACTGCCAATGTCTAGGGTTATGAATTTATCCACAAATCCACTGAACTACTATTAGTTTTAAATCTATTTGTTTAAACTATTTGTAACTATAGAAGACAATTAGAAAGTGGAGCATGGGCAAATATAAATTGGAGCGAGCGGTTTGTGGATAAGTCTTCTATCTCTTTATATTATATAAAATAAGAAAGACAGCAGCATTAAATATGAATTGGAGCAGCAGAACAGTATTTTCCACCCGCAAATGTGGATAAATAGAAACTGGAGCATTCATGTTTTCCGCAAAGCCATGCTTCAATTCCTTATTATATCACAAACAGGGCAGGGCAGGGGAAAATTCCAGCAAAAAAGGGTATTTTATGGGCTTTTTCCTGCTGAAACTGTATTGATATTGCCTTAAAGTGCTCCACTTTATATTTATTTTCTGTATGTAGTATGTTTTATGGCTGTATTTTCATATTAACGCTATATATGGGACTGCTCCAGTTTCTATTTATTGCGGTGGAATAGCCTCAATAGTTTAACTTTCTTCTATAAGTTAAAACTTCCATGCTCCAGTTTATATTTGCAGGCGGCATCTTTGCTTGCCGTTATGCTCCACTTTGTATTTATTTTCTGTATCCAGTATGTTTTATGCCTGTATTTTCACAATAACGCTATATATAGGACTGCTCCAGTTTCTATTTATTGCGGCGGAATAGCTGCAACAGTTTAACTTTCTTCCATATATTAAACCTCACATGCTCCAGTTTATATTTGCATGGGTATATATCTTGTTTTCTTCCATATATAAGCAGTTTCAATGCTCCACTTTGTATTTGCTTTATTTGACGCAGCGGATTTAATATGGATTTAACATTTATTTAGCATTAATTTAACGTTCTTTCATTATCCTGTATTCCAAAAATCATTTGCTTCCTGCGAGGCTAATTTTTAAGGATCTATTGTAAAGGTATTACTATTTATGGCAAACAAGAAAGATAATGCACGCACCTATGTAGAACGTGACGAAAGCTGGATGTATTTTAATCACCGTATTCTTGAAGAAGCACAGAAGCCGGAAATTCCTGCACTGGAAAAACTGTCGTTTCTTGGCATTTATTCCAATAACCTTGATGAATTTTTCCGTGTCCGCGTGGCTTCCCTTAACCGCATGGCAGACAGCCGCCACATGACGGAACTTCAGCGCAAACAGATCAGCAGGACAATCAAGACCATCAATCAGCTTAATGAAAAATACAGCAGGGAATATATTGAAACTACAAATGCAGTCTTTAAGGAACTGGAAGAACATAAAATCCGCCTTATAGATGAAACCCAGCTTAATGACGAACAGAAGGCATTTTTAAAGCAGTTTTATTACGACCGCCTTAACGGTTCAACAAATCCTATATGGCTTTCTGCCATTGACGACCTTAACACCCTTGAAGACAGCCGCATTTATCTAATCGTAAAGAAGACCCATGTAGACGACGACAAGGTAAAGTATGCCATCATAAAAGTGCCGGACCGTGCCTACGGAAGGTTCATAAAGCTGCCTTCAAGCGACGGTTTTGACAACATCATTTACCTTGATGACGTAATCCGTTTCTGCCTGCCGCTTATCTTTATAGGCACAAAAAAAAGCACATACGAAGCCTATTCCTTTAAGTTTACGAAAGATGCAGAAATGGAAGTAGACAATGAAGGCGACTATGGAGCAATGGAAAAAATTGCCATGGGTGTCAGCAGCCGCAAAAACGGTTCGCCAATCCGCGTGCTTTACGATGACAAAATGCCAAAGGAAATGCGGCGCAAAATACTTTCAAGGCTTAATGTAGAAGAACTTGATACATCCCTTGCAGGCGGCCGCTACCAGAACCATAAGGACTTAATGGCATTTCCTGACTGCGGGCATAAGGAACTTAAATATGCAAAGTGGAATCAGGTAATGAAGGCTGAATTCTTAAGCGAAAAAAGCATTTTTGAAACCATCCGCCAGAAAGACCAGTTTGTCCATGTACCCTATCAGTCTTTTGACGGCTATATCCGCCTTTTACGGGAAGCTGCCCTGCGCCCGAGCGTTAAGGAAATAAAGACGACCCTTTACCGCCTTGCAAAGGATTCAAAGGTTGTAAAGGCACTTATCTGCGCCGCCCGCAACGGAAAGAAAGTAACTGCCGTAGTTGAACTTATGGCACGTTTTGATGAAGCATCAAATATAAACTGGAGCAAGCGCATGCAGGCAGAAGGAATCAACGTAATCTTTGGTGTAGAAGGCCTGAAGATTCATTCCAAGCTTTGCCTTATTACCAGCACAAAAGGAGACATTGCCTGCATAGGAACAGGAAACTTTCATGAAGGCAATGCAAAAATATACACGGACTACCTTATGATGACGGCACGGCCTAAAATCGTAAACGAAGTTGCCAAGGTATTTGAATTCATAAACAGGCCATTTTCTCAGGTGCGCTTTAACGAGCTGATGGTTTCCCCAAATGCCATGAAAAATAAAATCCTGCGCCTCTTTGATGCAGAAATTAAAAACGCCCATGCCGGAAAGGAAGCCTGGATTAAGGTAAAGATAAATCATATTACGGACACGGACATGGTAAACAAGATTTATGCCGCATCTAAAGCAGGGGTAAAGGTGGAACTTCTTGTCCGCGGCAACTGTTCCGTTGTTCCGGGCATTCCGGGTGTAAGCCAAAACGTAAAGATCATCGGCATTATTGACCGCTACCTGGAACATTCCCGCATACTTATTTTCTGCAACGGCGGCAAGAACAAATATTACCTTGGTTCTGCAGACTGGATGCCGCGGAATCTTTTAAACCGCATAGAAGTCCTGACGCCAGTCTATGACGAAACCCTGCAGAATGACCTTTACCGCACTGTTGAATACGGCCTGCGCGACACAACCAACGGCCGCATTGTAGACGGCTACGGCACAAATAAGATACAGGCTGCTGCAGAAGGCGAAAAACCCTTCCGTTCTCAGGAAGAACTTTACAGGGCCTACCATGAAGAAAACGCCAAAAAGGGGATTTTATGAAACCAGTTACTTTAGCCGCCATAGACATAGGGTCAAACGGAGCTCGCCTGCTTATAAAGCGTTTTGACGAATCTGCCCTTGAATTTGAACGCATACGCAAGGTTATGTTTATCCGCGTGCCGCTCCGGCTAGGCAAGGACGTATTTACCCTAGGCAAAATCTCAAAGGAACGCCAGGAAATGATGATGCGCATGATGAAGGGCTTCCGTCAGTTCATGCTGATGCACGGCGTTACGGAATACCGTGCCTGTGCCACATCTGCCATGCGCGATGCAGAAAACGGCAAAAAGGTAATGCGCAAAATAGAACAGGAAACAGGCATCCGCCTGGAGATAATTCCCGGCGCAGAAGAAGCCCGGCTGCTATGCAACAACATTATAGAAAACACGGAAAGTTCCAGCGGCAACTATGCCTTTGTAGACGTAGGCGGCGGTTCAACGGAAATTTCCCTTCTGCACGACGGTGCCCTTGCAGAAAGCCATTCCTTTAACATAGGAACCCTGCGCCTTTTAAGCGGCAGCGTAAAGACAAAAGAAAAAAAAGACATGCACGACATGCTTAAAAACTATGCAGGACAGTTCCCCGGTACAAAAATAATGGGTTCCGGCGGCAACATTAACCGCCTGTTTAAGCTTGTAAAGGAAAAGGGAGACGGCAAGGTATTAAAGGTTGCAAGGCTGAAGAAAATCTACGATGAACTTGCCGCCATGAACATAGACGAACGCCGGGAAAAATACGGCTTAAAGGAAGACCGTGCCGACGTAATAGTTCCTGCCGCAGAAACATTCCTTGAAGTTGCAGACGCATTGCAGTGCACGGAAATCATAGTTCCCAACATTTCCCTTGCAGACAGCATAGTAGACGGCATCTACTGCAGGCTGAAGGCAGACGAAGAAACAAAATAAAGCTGCATTTGTATTTTCCGGCACTGGCTTAAACAATAAACCGCCATTCTATTGCTTAAAGAATATTTATTTCCTATTCTTTGCATCGGAGGCTTGTTCCATGAGAAGAAAAGAACGGGAAATAAAGGATTTTGACTAGATAATAGAAGTGCTTACAAAGTGCCGTGTCCTGCACTTTGCTATGATAAGCGACGGCAGGCCATATTCCGTGCCGGTAAACTTCGGCTTTATTGTAAACGATAAAGAAAAAAAATCCCTTTCAATATTCATTCATGGAGCAGGCAAGGGCAAAAAAGTTTCTGCCCTAAAGGAAAACCCGGAAGTCTGCTTTTCTACGGAAACAGGCGTTTCCATGGAATCTGCCAATGGAACGGACGTTCCATGCTCGTGGACCTGCTACTACGAAAGCATCATAGGCTATGGCAAGGTAAGGTTTCTGGACGATTTTGCAGAACGTGAAAAAGGCCTTGATGCACTTATGCTTCATAACGGCTATAAAATCCCTGCCGGCATAAAGAAAATTGCCTATGGTGCCATGGAACTTGCAAATACAATGGTAGCAGAAATCTGCGTAGAAGAAATTACGGGCAAAAGAAACAGGAAGAAATAAAAGTCCCTCATGTTTTTGCTGAAATATTACAAAAAGTCCCTCATCTTTTGCTGATTATATGCATAAAACTCCCTCATGTTTTGCTGACTTTTCTTGAAAAGTCCCTCATGTTTTTGTATAATTCAGGCAATGGAAGCTGAAGAATATTACCTGCATCGTAAAACCGATGATTTCCTGCTTGACTGGAAGAATTCAAAAGACAAGTATCCCCTTATAATAAAAGGTGCGCGGCAGATTGGAAAAACAAAGACAATCCTGCGTTTTGCAGCATCCTATGAAAGCTGCGTTTACATAAATTTCGTAACGGATGAAAAGTTCAGGAAGATAACAAAAGACGGTTACGAGCCGGATTCAGTTATTAAAAATATCACGCTTTTGGATTCTGATAAAAAGTTCATTCCCGGAAAAACACTTATAGTTTTTGATGAACTGCAGGAATTCCCGGAGATAGCAACATCACTTAAGTTTTTTAAAATCCAGAATCAGTATGACGTAATCTGCTCCGGTTCTTTGCTTGGAATAAATTATAAACATATAGAAAGCAATTCCGTAGGCTACAAGGAAGAATACGAAATGACTTCCCTTGATTTTGAAGAATTCCTGTGGGCAAAGGGAATAGGCCAGGAAAGAATTGATGAAATGCTTGAGCATATGAAAAGCCTTAAACCGTTTTCAGAACTTGAAATGCAGGTTTATTCTTCTTATTTCAAGGATTTTTGCATTACGGGCGGAATGCCTGCAATCGTTAAGTCATATATCCTTAACGGAAACTTTGAAGGCATACTGCACAGGCAGAAAACGCTGGTTTCAGATTACAAGCAGGATGTGCGTAAATATGCCGTGGGCATTGAGCAGACCAGGATTCTGAGCGTGCTGGAACATATTCCTGTTCAGCTTTCAAAGGAAAATAAAAAGTTCCAGATTTCAAAGGTTGCAAAAGGTGCGCGCTACAAGGACTACTGGGGCTGTGTTGAATGGCTCAGGGATGCAGGTATAATCAATGTAGCTTTCTGCATGAATTTTCCTGAACTTCCGCTTAAGGGTAATTACGACGATTCAAAATATAAAATATATTTTTTTGATACGGGACTGCTCATAGCCTGCCTTGATGAAGAATCTCAGGAAGATTTACGTGCAAACGACAACTTCGGGGTTTTTAAAGGCGCACTGTATGAAAACATTATAGGCGAAAGCCTTAAAAAGCAGGGCTACGATTTGTTCTACTACAAAAAGGAAGATTCTACCCTTGAAGAAGATTTCTTTATACGCACAAAAAAAACACTTCTGCCGCTGGAAGTAAAGGCCACAAACGGAACTGCAAAATCTTTAAGGATGCTTGTTCAGGGAGAACATTATCCTGATATTACAAACGGAATAAAATTCATTTCGGGAAATATCGGTTTTGCTAACGGAATATTCACTTTCCCGTATTTCTGTTCATTTTTGCTAAAACGCTATCTGAAGGATGTAGCATACTAATGCTGCCCAACACTTTTGAATTTCGGGAAGTTTAACTTCCCCCTGATTTTGCTGAAATTTCCACCCGTTGAAACGTTTTCAGCCTGCATAAATACTTGATTTTTTACCGGTTTTGCAGAAAAATCTAGTATCTTTTTTGAAACTTAGTTGTTTATGCTTTTCATTTTTAGGCAGCTTAAGCAAGTTGAATTCGGGAGGCTTCAATTGAAAAAGTTAGTTTTAGGATTTGCCGCAGCAATGGCATTATTCACCATGAACGCTGGTGCACAGGTTTTGGACAAGGCACAGGTAAAGAACACATTCTGGACAGGCGTTGGAAACCCGTTTGACGGCGACTTTATGTGCTATGGTTTTACGGATGTATATCAGGCAAGAATTGATTCCGGCAAAATGTCTATAGACGCCATGCTTAACATGGGTGCCCTTGCAAACTACCAGAACGACGGAGACGTAGATAACTTCCAGATCGGCACAACAAACCTTAACCCACTTGCATTGCATTACGGACGCAACGCACACAACGGAAACGAAAACACAGCAATAGAAAACTTCAACAATTCCGTAAATTCAAACAACACAATCATTGATGCATTCTACGTAAACTTTCTGTATCACATCAACCGCAACTTTGACTTTGGCCTTGGCACAAAACTCAACTGGGGTGTAGGTCCTGCACCACGCTACGGAGACTGGGTATGGGCAGCAGATGCACACGTAAGGCAGGGCGGATTCAGCACAGCATACGACGACCGTGCCGGTGCCTTTGCAGAAACTTCAACAGACACAGCAGGCCGCTACAGATACTATGTAGACAGGCCGGGTTCTGCAGATGTTGTAGGATTTGTTCCTTATGCAAACTCTTACGGCAAGCGCGGAATGGGCGTGCGCTTTATCTCTGACGGAGACATTGACGTAGAACTTGGAGCAGTAATTCCAAACGGATTCAACACAGATGACCCTGCACTTAACCTTGGTGCAAAAATCGGTCCTGCAAAGTGGCTTTCAATTTCTGCTGCAATGGAAGGAGCCTTTGAAGACGGTTCCAACTTCTATTCCGGCGTAACAATTGACTTTAAGACAGTTATCCTTGATGCATACCTTGCAATGGATTCCCTCTTTACAAGCGAAGATGACGACGAAGCATACGCAACAGGTGCTGCAGTTACATTTGTAATTCCAAACACAAAGATTACATTGCGCCCGGAAATAGGACTTAACTTCTTTGAAAACGACGACTACACAATGGCATGGTTTACAGGTGCAGGCCTGGTTCTTCCGCTTAACAGGGACTTCCAGTTCAGCGTTTACGGTTCTGCAGCATTCGGTTCAAAGGACAAGAACTGGGACGACTATGATGAAACAGACGACTATGACGGCGGTAAAATCTTTACTGCACGCCCGGCAATCAAGTTCTTCTTCTCTAAGAAAACAACATTTGATGCATACCTTAACCTTGAAAAGCGCGAAGCCTTTGACGGCAAAGACCGCAGCGCATGGTCTACAGGACTTTTCGTAACACACATTTTCTAGCCTGCAAAATAACTTAAAATACGCAGAGGACAGTTCTCTTATGGGGAACTGTCCTTTTTTGTTTACTGCCCCTTTCCTTAGCAGCGTTACATGCACACCCGTACGTGATGCTGCAATGATTCCTTGCCTTCGCCTGCCTTGAGGAAGTGTTCCTCTACAATCGGAGGAAGTCTACCTCACGTATCGGAGGAAAGCATCCTCAGCAATCAGAGGAAGACTTCCTCACATACCGGAGGAAAGCTTCCTCAATAATCGGAGGAAGACTTCCTCACGTTTCGGAGCAAGTCTTCCTCAAGGTACGCATCAGGGCGGGGCCGGTGTGCAACACGGGCGGAAGATGAACATACATGTAAATATGTGCAAGTGCAGCAATAAAGCATAGCTTAAGCATAAAAAACCGTATAATTCCGCCTGTTTTTAACTGAAATACCTGATAAAGTTCTTCTAAAAACAGTGTTTTAACCCTTGAATTTGAGTCATCTGCTGCATTTAATACTGCAGATAAAAAATATTTAAAAATAATCAAAAAAAAATTTGACAAATTGGAAATTCACCCTTGTCCTAATCGTAGTCAACAACACGGTTGATAATTCTTGTTGATGTTGATTCAATTTTAAGGCCATTCAGGGGCAAAAAAGGGGTATTTTATGAAAGTTTCCTTAAAAAACTTAATCTGTTCTGTCTTGTTATTGTCAGCTGCATCGGCATTTGCAAAAGTTCATGCTGCAAAAGATGCCCATCAAGGCTTTTATTAACGCAGGTGCAAGGCCGGATGCCGTTCAGATTGGAAACGAACTGAACAACGGCTTTATGTGGTCTATAGGAAAAATCTGGGCCAGCGACAAGTCTGAAAAAGTCGGCGGTTTTTCTTCTTTCCTTGGACTTTTAAAAAGTGCTTCTAACGGCGTAAGGGCAGCAGAGAAGGGCGGCAGCAAAATCAAAATCATCATTCACCTTGCAGACGGCGGCAAAAACGAACTTTACAGAAACATCTTTGACGAAGTAACAAAAGCAAAAGTTGACTACGACATTATCGGCCTTTCTTTCTACACATACTGGCATGGTTCCTGCAGGGATTTAAAAAGAAACATGCAGGACCTTCACGAACGCTACGGAAAGGAAATGGCCGTTGTAGAAACTGCATACGGCTTTACTACAGAAGACGGCGATGAACAGGGCAATGTTTTTATGGTTTATTCCGGAGATAACGACGGATACCTTCCGACAGTTCAGGGCCAGGCAACGGCAGTAAGGGATGTTATTTCTACAGTAGCAGGCGTTCCTGGCGGCGTTGGCGTTTTCTACTGGGAACCGGCATGGATTCCTGCAAAAGGTGCAGGACTTTCTGCAGATGAAGGCAACACCTGGGAAAACCAGTGTATGTTTGACTTTGACGGCAAGGTTCTTCCTTCCATGGCTGTATGGAATCTTGTTTATGGCCGCGGAGAAGTTACAAATGCCTGGGGGCGGATCTGCTAAAAACGGTTCAGGTTTTGTTCCTTATACAATTGCAGACCCTGTAAAGGTAACTACAATGCCAGGCGTTGCACCTGTAATTCCGGGCATTACAAAAGTTGTTTACATCAACGACAAGGAAAATGCAATCCTTATCGGCTGGGAAAAGCACGACTGGGCAAATGAAAAGACTCCGAGAAAAATCAATATTACAGGTTCCATCAGCGGTTCAGACTTTAAGCCGGTGGCAGAAGTAGAAATAAGTTCAAGGGTAAACCTTGTAGAAGACAATTCCTTTGAAAGCGGCAAGCTTGGCAGCTGGGTATTAAACGGCAACCCTAAAGCCTGCTTTGTAGAAAACAATAAGTCCAATGCACATACAGGAAAGTGGACTTACAAATACTGGCTTGCAACAGGATTTAAATCTATTTTAAGCCAGAAGTTTACGGGTCTTGAAAGCGGAACTGCAACACCAGTAGTTAAGTAATGGAATGGGGTAGGAATTATGAAAATCAGTAAAACTATAACAAATAAAATTATTGCAATGGTGCTGTGTTCTTTTGCCTTTACGGGATGCCAGTTTATGCAGGATTCCTTGTCTTCAGAACTGGAAAAGGAACTTTCTGATAAGACAGGGACACTTTCTACAAGGGGTTCTTGCTGGTATTACAACGGCAGCACGGCAACGGATGTTTCTGCCTAGACAGGAACTTTAGCAATTGTCAGTGAAAGGCAGATTGCAGAAAGTGCTTCCGGCGTTTCCGTAAGTTTTGACATTACATACACAAATGCAAACGGAGACAAGGCTTCTGTTTCTAAAAACGGTGCAGGCGGATTTATTGGTGCAGACGGTTATACATACAATGTATTTATGAGCCCTGTCCTTGAACTTTTAAACGGTGCCGGCAATATTACAAAAGATAATATGGCAGCAGCTGTAATAAAGGTTTCCGGCTTAATGTGCAACGAAGGTTCTCAGAAAGGCCGTATCCTTGATACATTCCAGAAAACAGTAAACGTTAAGCCCCTGTTCCTGGAATCTACAATTAACGGAACTATTTCTTATAGTACTCTTTCTTCTACGGCAGGCCGTGCTGTAGAAATCCCAACGCTGGCAGATGTTGCCGTTTCCAGCGATGCTTTCATAGAGCTTTCTGGGTTCCCTGCAGGAATATCACCTTCTGATTTTACTGTTTCTTCTAGTGGAACAAAGATTTTGCTTACAAGCTACAGCGAATATTGTTCTCAGGATTTTGCAGGAACAGTTACGGTTTCTGGAATTAAAAGTCCTGATTCCCAGACAGGCTATACACGGGCTTTTACAATTGCTTTTGGATTATCTGTTTCTTCTTCTGACAGTCTTAATGTAAGCCCTGACACTGCCGTAAATTATGCAATGAAGTCTTTGGTTGCAAAAGTTAATGCTGCTAATAGTACTCTTGATGTTACACTGAACTTTGACGGCAATGCTGCCGGCTGGAAAAACGACAGAATCATCATTTATGTAGATGATGCCAATATTGCAGAAACTACATCTGACTTTAAAACAGGTGAAGCATGGAACAACTATGCAGCAGCAACCTATACTTCTACAGATGCTTCCGTATGCAAAAATAATGCTTCATTGTTCCCGCGGCGGAAACAGCGGTGTTGTTACAAACTTTGCAAAGAATATTGCCAGTGTTGACTACGATGTTTTGGGCTTAAGCTACTATTCATTCTTTACGTCCCACAAAACACTGAAGGATTTGAAAAGCAACATCCAGACATACAACGGCTTAGTTTATGCAGCACAATCCCTTGTAGATGATGACGGCAATCTGTATTCCGGCCTTACAACTACAACTTACGACGAAAAAACATGTATTGCACCAACAATAGAAAACCAGGCCAATGCCGTCCGTGCCATTATGAATGCTTCTGTTGCAGCCGGCGCAAGCGGACTTTTTTACTGGGGCGGGGATGCCGTAACAGGCCGCACAATGACATCAGCAATGGAAAACCAGACCTTCTTTGATTTTGACAACAAGGTATTGCCTTCAGTTTCTGTTTTTAATATTCAATAATTGCTGGAAAATAGGGTAGTGCTAAAAACACTGCCCTGTTATTTTAACTTCATTTGGGCTGTCTTTATTATGATGTCAACGGCTTCGTCTACGGTAAACTTTTCCATGTTTATCATAAGATGGCGGTTGTTTATTTCTTCTCTGTCCTGGCCTGTTGCATACTTATACCATTTGCGGCGCAGTTTATCTATTTTCTTTATAAGCTTTTTGCTTTCCTTTACAGACAGATTGTAGAAGTTTGAAACGTGCTCTGTCCTGTAGTCTGCCGGAGCATAAAGAAAAACGTTAAGCACGTTGTCAAAGTCAGAAAGAAAATAGTCTGCACAGCGGCCAAACATTACGCAGCTTTCGTGCTGTGCTAAGTCCCGGATTACGGAAGCCTGTGCTTCTACGGCGTTTTCATTGTAAAAGCCGCTTGTAGTTCCGTAGTCAAATTCGTTTACATAATGCTGCATAAGGGCTTTTTTTGATTCCTTGCCGTCTATGTTGTAGATGGAAGATTCATCCATGCCGGCAACTTTTGCAGCCTTTTCTACAAGTTCCTTTTCGTAAAACTTTACGTTAAGCTTTGCTGCAATCTTTCTGCCGACAGAACTTGCGTTGCAGCCAAATTCTCTTCCTATGGTTATTATAAATCTGCTCATTGTTTTCCGCCTTAAACATTAAATGATTTCTTTTACAGCCTTCTTTGAAATAAGAAGAATAAGTGAATTTATGCAGAAGTAAATCATTGCAATTACTGCATAAAGCCCGATGATATATGAAGATTTTACATACTGACCCATTATAATCTGGCCTGAATACATCAGCTCATGAACGGCAACTATGGCACAAAGAGAAGTATCCTTTATGATTGTAATAAACTGCCCCATAAGGGGCTCTCTGATTTTTTTTACAGTCTGTGGAATTACAATGTAAATTAAAGTCTGTGCATAGCTAAAGCCCTGAGAAAATCCTGCTTCCCACTAGCCTTTTGGAATGGCATTCATTCCGCCGCGGATTATTTCTGCTATCAATGCACAGTTTAAAAAAGTAAGTGCTGCAACTCCGCTTGCAATGGTAGGCAATGGAAGCATAAACCTGAATCCTATGATTACAAGCATAAGAGGCAGGTTTCTTGCAACGTCTATGTAGATGGCTGATATTTTAGCAGCCAGGCCTTTCCCGTTGAATTTGGCAATTCCAAGAATAGCACCAAGTATAAAACTTAAAACAATTGTAAACACAGCTAGAATCAATGTTACGCCAAGACCGCGTAAAAGAAACAAAGCTGTTGTTAAAGAAAAGAATTGGTCTGTCATCCGCGCACCACCTTTTTTTCTAGATATTCTGACCATTTGGAAAGTGGCAGGCATAAAATCAAATACAAAAGGGCAGATACAATAAACGACTGGGTATAGCATCCATATTCTGCAGCCCAGCTGTCTGCCCGGTACATAAGTTCTCCGGCTGTAACCACTGTAAGGTTAGCGGAGTTTTTTATCATATTTACGCATTGGTTTGTCATTGAAGGAATGGCAATTTTTATAGCCTTCGGAATAACTATATAAAACAATGACTGAATATAGCTCATTCCCTGGCTTAAGGCGGCTTCTGTCTGTCCCTTTGGAATTGCCTTTATAGCAGATTCTACAACGCTTGCTCCAAAGGCACCTGTGTAAAGGGAAAGTCCAAGGCAGCCGCAGGCAAATGGACTTAGGACAACACCAATTCTTGGCAGCACGTTATACATAAACAATACCTGCACAAGAAGTGGTGTGTTCTGAAAAAAGTTAATGTATGCCAGACAGACGACCTTTGCTTTGCCCGAAGAAGAACATCTTATAAGTCCGACAATAAGACTGATTAGAAGGGTAGTTACAAGGCTTACAACAGAAATTTCTATGGTTATTAAAAACCCTTCTGCAAAGATTTTCCAGTCGGAAAAAAGCAGCATCCATCTGTTCAGGTTAAACATATTAAATCTCCAGCTTTATTTATCAAGATTATACATGGCCTTGATTTTTGCCATTTCTCCTGACTTTTCCATTTCGTCAATTGTTTCGTTGATTACTTTAAGAAGTGCGGCATTTCCTTTCTTTACGCAGATTCCGTAGTTCTGTGGAGAATAGCGTTCCGGAAGAAGCATTACAGAATCTTCCATGTAGCCTGCAAGAATTGAAGAATCTACAGAGAAAGCATCAATGCGGCCAGAATCAAGGGCAGCCTTGATTTCTGCATAAGTTGCATATTCATTGATCTTCAATGTAATGCCTGCTTTTTCTGCTTCTGCAAGGAGTGTTTTCTTTGTTGTGGCAGCCTGTGATACGCCAACAGTTTTTCTGTTTAAGTCTTTAAAAGAAGCAATTCCTGCTGCCTTTTTTACCATGACAGCAATAGGGTCCTGCATGTAGATTGTAGAAAAGTCCCAGAGTTTTCTGCGTTCATCTGTTACGGTAAAAGTTGTGGCTACCATATCGATTTCTCCTGTATCTACAAGAGGGCCGCGTGTTTTTGCCGTTACGCCTGTAAACTTTACTGATTCTTTTCCGAGTATCTTTTTAGAAACTGCCTTTGCAATTTCAATTTCAAGTCCTTCGTGTTTGTTTGTAGCAGGATTTAAAAAGCCGTATCCAGGTACGTCTTCCTTGCATCCTACTTTAAGGACGCCTGCTTTTTTAATCTTGTCAACTTCTGTTTTCTTTGCAAAAGCTGTTCCGGTAAATGCAAGGAGCATCATGCCTGCCAAAGTAAGTTTCAATAATTTTTTCATATTGTGTTCCTCCACAATTTGTATTTAATGACGGCTCAAGAAGAACCGGCAATTACCT
This sequence comes from Spirochaetia bacterium, assembly GCA_022768865.1. Taxonomy (GTDB): domain Bacteria; phylum Spirochaetota; class Spirochaetia; order Treponematales; family Treponemataceae; genus Treponema_D. The sequence continues at coordinate 2,824 of JALELH010000050.1, read as the reverse complement.
AGTTGGATTTTAGAATCTTTGAAAAGAACTGCCTTGTTCTTTCGTTTCTTGGTTTTGTAATTACGTTTTCCGGCGTGTCGTCTTCTATTATGTGGCCGCCTTCTAGGAATAAAAGCCTGTCTGCAATGTGGCGGGCAAAGCCCATTTCGTGGGTTACAAAAACCATGGTAATGTTTTCCTTTGCAATGTCTTCCATTATCTTTAAGACTTCGCTAATCATTTCCGGGTCTAGGGCAGAAGTAGGTTCGTCAAAAAGAATTACTTTTGGCCTCATGGTAAGGGCACGGGCAATGGCAACGCGCTGCTGCTGTCCGCCGCTTAACTGGCTTGGGTAGGCATTCTTTTTTAAAGCAAGTCCTACTTTTTTCAGGTTTTCCATTGCGCGCTGTGTAACTTCTTCTTTTGGTTCATGCTTAAGGTGAATGGGTGCAAACGTTAGGTTTTCTAAAACCGTCTTGTGTGCATAAAGGTTAAAGCTCTGGAAAACCATTCCAATATCCTGCCGTGCCTTGTAAAGGACTTTATTTTTCTGATTTGTCAGAATCTGGTTGTTGACTTTTACAGAACCTGAATATGGTTTTTCAAACAAATTGATGCAGCGCAGCAGGGTAGACTTGCCGGCACCGCTTGGACCTATTATTACAGTTTTACTGCCTTCTGCAATCTGTAGAGATATATCGTCCAAAACTGTTAAGTCGCCATACTTCATGGTGATGTGCTGCAAATCTATCATGGTTTTGGATTCAGTCATTTAAATACCTCCGTTTAAACAAAAAGGAGCCAAAAGATTAAACAATCTTCTGACCCCTTTGCCATTGGCTAAATGACTATAATTTTGCGGTTTTTAGCTCAATAACTTTTTCAAGTTGAAATAAAATAATTCATACTTTGTTTGTATGAATTATTTTCAAAAATAGTATGAGTTCATACCAAAAAGGAATTAATGTAAATACATTTTTCTGATGTTGTTCATACCCTTATGGTATTAAAATTCATTTATTTAATTGCATTTTGTATTGAACTTGAACACTTCCGTTGTCATAATTTTAAGGTATATTTTATAGTAAAACAGAGGCAAAAATGTATAAGGTTTATTTGAATGACACCATTGCAGAAAGTGCCGTCAAACGTCTAAAACAGAAAGTAGAACTTGTAAATAACTTTGACCACCCGGAAGAACTTGATGCCATAATAGTAAGGCAGCAGTGCTGTCCAAAGGAAGTAATAGAAAAGGCCGTAAAATGCCGCCTTATCCAGATGCACGGCGTAGGTCTTGAACGCATAGACTTAAAGGCAGCAGAAAGATGCGGCATACCAGTTAAAAACTGTCCGGGCGGAAATTCAGAATCTGTTGCAGAACTTGTGCTTGCCATGGCACTTGCTTTATCCAGAAAACTTAAGTTTATAGACAAGGGCTTGCAAAAAGGGCAGTTTGGGCAGTTTGGCCTGCCAGAAACTGTAGGGAGCGAAATTACGGGCAAAACCATTGGTTTAGTCGGCTCCGGAACAATTGCAAGGCTTGTAGCAAAAAAGTTTAAAAACGGTTTTGATTGCAAAATTAAATGCTATAATGACTACTTAAGCCCTAAAGAAGCGCAAGACTTAGGCTTTGAAAAGGTAGAAACCCTTGAGCAACTTGTTGCACAAGGCGATATTGTTTCTGTCCATGCACCACTTACGGCACAGACAGAAAACATGTTCCACAGGGGAATCTTTGATAAGGCAAACCCTGATTTGATTTTTATCAATACGGCACGCGGCGGCATTGTAGACGAAGACGCACTATATAACGCCCTTGTCCAAAAGAAAATAAAGGCCGCCGCTATGGACGTCTTTAAGATGCAGCCGCCAGACCCAAAAAATCCTTTGCTTGCCCTGGATAACTTCAAACATGTTCGTCAAAAGAAAAATTTCTTTTCCGGTTTCATTGTCGCGTGAAAGAACTTGCCGCAGGATAACATGCTCAGGATTCTTTTTTGAGTTTCCGATTTTCATCCTTATTGCCTCGTCACGGATTATGGTGAAGTTCTCGCTGGACTTTTCATCCGTGCAGGCGGAGAGAACTTCATAGACTGTGTTTCGCTTATTCCTTGTGACAAAAGAAATTGCGGAGGATGTAAAGTCACGGAAGGTCTTCTTGTTGAAGTAGCCCATGTCAAAGACGGCGATGTCGTTCTTCGCAAGCCGCATGTCTTTCAATGTTGAGTTTTCATGCTTGCTTGCGTTCGTGATAAAAAGATAGTCGGCGCATTCCATGTCGTAGTTGAACCGGGTGTTGATTTTTATTCCGCCTTTCGTGCTTCTGAATTTCGCCCACTTGAAGTCCTCCAGATTGAGGCTGATTGTAGTCGCGTCAATCAGTTTCAGATTTTTTTCTTCTTTTCGTTTTCCTTTTCCCCGCAAAAACTTGTAGTGGTCGAGAAGATGAAAATAGAATTTTTGAAAAATATAGCACGGCCGTTTTTCATTTGCGTGCGCAAGGTTCGTCCGCGTGATATTCGCCCTTATGCCCGCATGATAGAGGTCGTTATCGCTTGCAATTGCGTTCTCAATTGAGCGGAGCCCTTTTTGGTTTGTAAGTTGTGCAATCATCATTGCGTAGAGCTGTGCCCTGGCAGTAAAGTTTCTGTAGCGTTTGTCGGCATTTTCCTGCAAGCAGATTTTTTCAAAACCAAGTCGGTCTGCGAGTGCTAGCAGCTGCGAAGAAATTGTGATAGATTTGTACATAAGTTAAGTCCTTGTTTTGTAATATTTTAAGCTAAAACCATTATAGCAAGGATCTTAACTTTTAAAAAGGGCTACTTAGTTAATTGGACAGGAGTGA
>JALELH010000039.1 GCA_022768865.1 Spirochaetia bacterium | reverse complement strand
CTGTTCCTTTTGACTCTGTAATTGATTTTTCAAGAAATCAATTAATTCACTTCCTTCCATTTTCCCACCGGGGAAAATTCTATCACACTATTAAGATTTTAAACAGCCCTTTTTGTATTTTTTTTGTGCTGAATAGTTACTTTTTTTCATTCTAAAGTCCTATGCAATATATTTTACATTAATAACATAAATTTGTAAAATGCAAAACATTGACTTATACTGCCTACGGCGTCTAAGCGCTATTAAATAAATAACGATTCCAAATTGTTATAAAGTCGACATTTGACCTCTTAAAATACAGCCGTAAAATTTCATCCGTATGACGGTAGTAATTTCATCCGTATGAAATTGGTGAATTCATACGGATAAAGTAGATGCTTTTACCGTATAAAACCGGCACGTTTACCGTATAAAAACTGTATGCCATTTGACTAAAATTTACTGCTTAAAAACAAGAGGACAGGAAACCTAAGCTTGAAAATAATCGGCATTCTGTCTACTGTAGTATATAATAATATACACAATGACAGTTAATATAATTCATTTATCAGGTTCTTTAAGGATTTTACAAACAAACGGTCATAAACATACAGGCATTGTTTCAGGTATGGCACCATTCCCGTCATGGGCATTCAGTGCTTTAGTTTTGTCTGCTCTGGACAAATTCCAGAAACTTTTTGGCAATATTAGGCAGTTCTATGCCTTTTTTCCAGATTATTGAAACATCAGTAATTTTAGTCTGGGCAAGTTCCTTTTTGATTATTTCCTGCTGGTTTACGCAGTTCCAGGCAGATTCCGGCAATATTGCAACGCCGATTTCCTTTTTCATAAGTTCAATTCCGTTGGTCATAGGGGAAAAGTAACACTTGATGTTGGCCTTTAGGTTTTCTTCTTTGAACCACTGTAACTATTCAGCACTAGAATCCGAAACAGGTTTCAGGGGAACCGGTAAAGGCAAGCCTTATTGCTTCAAAGGCATTGACTCCGTGCTTTCTGGCAGAATCAATGTAAGACCTGATTTTCAGATACCATCGGGCACCATCGTCAGAGCGGAAACAGCCTGCAACCTTTCCCTTTGATTTGAGGTTCCTGATTGTCTGTTCTGCAAGGTTATTCGAAAAAGGTACTTCGAAGTTTTCTGCAAAAAGCAGCAGGGAATCCTTGTATTCCTTAAGGCGGGCAGCCAGGGCAAGAACCCTGCCTTTCTTTCTGCGTCCGCGCTTTATTCCGGTAACTGCCGGTACAGGATTTTCCCGTTCTGCCTGTTCCAGAAACTCATCATACTTCAGGCTGTAATAGTCAAGATAGCACCTGTCCAGCCTTCTTCTTCCGCATCCTGCATAGGCTTTTTTCAGCCTGTAAAGTTCCTGCAGCATGTTCCGGAACAGAACTGCCCATTCCTGTCCAGGATAATTCTCTATTATCCCTGCCAGTTCCCTTAAGATATGGACTCCGCAGATTCCATGCCTTATTTCAGGGTACCGCCAGTAAGCCTTCCAGCAGTCATGGACTGCGATTCCCCTGAAAAGCGGAATTATCCCGTTGTCATCCATTCCTTCCTTTCCGCGCTTTTCATGAACGGAAAGGTATGTAAATTTTCTGCTTGATGAAGAATGAACCCATTTTGTCTTTCCGTTCACACGGCATCCGGTTTCATCGAAATGCAGGACAGGTGACTTTACAAGCCTTTCCTTTATCCTTTCAATTACGGGCGTAATGCCTGAGGCACATTTTTCTATCTTGTTGAGTACTGTTCCCGCAGAAAGGGGAATGCCGAACATGGAACCTATTATTTTATGTATGTGGTCGGCACTCAGCCCGTCCATGCTCAGGTTTACGATAAGGGATGTAAGGTTCTGCCCGTACTGGATGAAGGCGTTTATGCCCTCAGGAAATTTTCCCCGTGACATTCCTCCATGCATTGCACACGCATTCATTCTGTAAACCCGGTGTTCCGTAACTTTTGTCTTTATGATTACGTCAACTGCATATCTTTTTTCTGCCTGCACGCAGACTGTTCCCCTGCATTTTTCAAAGCATGGACAGCCCTGGCATTTTTCAGGATAGTGCCTTTCTATCTCGTCAACTTTCCTGGGTGCCGGCAGGTTTGCAGCTTTATGACCTTTCTGGCCGCCTGCATTCCTGTCTGATTTCTGTCTCAGGCTTTTTGTCTTAGGTTTTTTATATCCGTCGCTTGACGGAGGCTTTGATGAGTTATGGGAATCCTTGTTCAGTTTTTCCTTGAGTTCTGCTATTTCTTCCGTAAGCCTGGCAATAGTTTCAGTCTGAACCTGAATGTTTTCATTCAGGCTGCTTACCGTTTTTTGAAGAAATTCGTTCTGTTCCTTTTGACTCTGTAATTGATTTTTCAAGAAATCAATTAATTCACTTCCTTCCAT
>JALELH010000038.1 GCA_022768865.1 Spirochaetia bacterium | reverse complement strand
TCGATTTTGAACTTGTCTTAAAAATCTTTTCTCTTTCTTCCCATGAATTTGTCCTGCCTTGACCTTAGCACAAATTCGTTATTTTTTCTCCTCCGTGTCTAAATCTGAGGCTTATTATAGATTTACTGAAATAGGAATTGTTAATCTTCTTGCAGAAGTCTTAAAATTCAATTCAGTGCCATTGATTTGTGCATATTTAAGTTTTAGATTAAGAGGGAACTGGTTTACTAAATTTTATATTTTGCAGGGTATATGTTTTGCATTGTTATTTAAGATTAAAAAATATAAGTTTCCTGTGTTCATATTAATTTCTGAAATAATATTTTTAGTTATAACATTTATATGGCAGTTATGTCATCCTAATATTGGTCATATTGGATTCTATCTTGTTATTTTGATTGTATATTTAAAATTTTCAGGAATTATAGGTTATATTTGCGAAAATTATAATGATTTTTATAGCGAAATGATTGCTGCTTTTAAAGACAGCGACAAGCCTGATAATGAAGATGTTCATAGGACTGCAATACAAGATGTACTTGATGCTTAAATGGTGCAATAACAGTTATCTTAAAGTTTCTTAAAATAAACAATATTTCAGGGAGAAAAACTATGAAAACATGTCCAAAGTGTGGAAAAGAATTAAAAGACGAAGCAAAGTTTTGCGGCGGCTGCGGCTATAAATTTGAACAGGCTGCAGGTTTTGCATGTCCTAATTGCGGCAAAATATTTAAGCCGGGTGCAAAGTTCTGCGGCGGCTGCGGAAAGCCTGTTGCTTATGCTAATGCCAGTGCAAATGTAGATGCAAAAAATCAGCTGCAGGTGAATATGGCTTCTTCCTTTATAAAGTGGAATATTCTGCCAGGTCAGCTTGCAGTTAAAATTGACGAAAACGATGTTGCATCTTACAAAGACGTAAAGGGCATTACAATCCAGGACGGTGTAAAGGCACTTTTCTTTGCCAATGGAAAGCTTACGGCAGAACTTGAAAGCGGCAGTTACAGTTTTAAGGATTTAGGCATAAGTCCTGAACAGCCTAATATTTTCAGAAGGATTGTAAGCGGTCTTGTAAACTTCTTTAAAGGCAGCAACAAACAACGTGCAGAAGAAAACGGTCTTGCTGCCAACAGTAAAAACTTTCCTTTTGTTTCAATTGTCCTTATCAGGGAATCTAATTTTCCTATTGTATACAATTTTGAAAATATTACTACTGCAAACATCAGAAGTTCCGTTGCTTTCCATTTTATTGCACGCATTTCCAACATCAACGAATTTTACAAAAACCAGCTCCTTGATAAGAAATTCGTCTGCTTTGAAAACTTTGCCGCTGAGCTTGAACCCGTCGTAAAGGATTTATTAAACCAGAAACTTAAAGACACAAGCCCGGAAAACATAGAAAACAATGCAGAACTAAGGAATTCAATTAATGAATCCCTTTCTTCCATTATAAAGGAAGTTTATCCTTATTGTGACGTAGTGCGCATTATAAGCCTTTCTTCTTCAGTGCAGGAACTTGAGAATATCCGCAAGATGAAGGAAGAACTTTATATTTCTGAACAGGAACTGAAAGAACTGTCTAACAGAAACAACTTCCTTAACCGCCTTAACGACGAAAAGAATTCTCAGCTACTTGCAGAAGCAAAAACAGAAGCAGACTATGAGCGGGCCATGCTCAAGATTGATGAGCAGAAGGAACTTACAGAGCAGGAACGCCACAACTTTGCATTAACCCTTGCTGCAGAACGTGAAATCAAGGAAGCAGAAACCCAGGAACAGGTAGACGCTGCAATGCAGAAAATGCGCAAGGCAGGCCTTTTACGTGAAGAAGAAATTGAAAACCTTAAGCATGAAATTGCACAGAAGCAGAATCTGCGTGATCTTAAAGACGGCCATATTATTGAACTGGCAACTTTGCAGAATCAGGTTGCCCTTGATAAGGAAAAGCTTGAATGGGAAATTCAGGTAGGCAACAAAAGGATAGAAAATGATGTTGCACGCCGCCGCATTGTAGATTCCTACGAAGACGAACGCCGCAAGGCCGATGCAGATTTTGAAGCAGAACAGCGCCGCCGGGATCTGGAAATAGAAAAAGAAGAAAGCCAGAACCAGATGGATATGCTGCGCCAGGCAATGCAGATCCGTCAGGAACGTGAAAATGCCCAGCATCAGAACGAGATGGAAGCCCGCCGCCTTGAACTTGAAAGCCAGAACGAAAAACAAGAATCTATGCAGGCATGACGGCAGAACAGATTATGGCTGCAAACCCGGATATTTCAGAACATGCCGCTGCAGCCCTTGCAGAAAAGTTTAAGAGCGAAGCTGCAAACAACGCTTCAGAAGACAAGCTTAAGATGGCATTGCAGCAGAAAGACGAAATGCGTTCCTTTATGGAAAACATGATGCAGCAGCAGATGTCCATGCAGCAGAACATGATGAACAATATGCGTGATGTTGCTGTTGGCAGTCAGCAGAAGCAGGCAGAACTTATAAAGGCAAAGGACGATGAACTTAACAGAACCGTTCAGAGCTCTAAAGAAAATCAGGACCGCTATGTAGATGCAATGAAGACTACTGTAAACGCCATGGCTAATATTCATAAGGCTCCTCCTGTTACAAATGTCAATGCACGCATTAATCCTAATGCAGGCGTTAATACAGGAATAAGTGCTCAGAAATCAGCAGCAGGCGTAAAGGTTTGCCCTGGCTGCGGTGCTAATAATCCTGAAGATGCAACGTTCTGCGAAGAATGCGGTTCATCATTGTAATTTTATAGTGGCGGTGTGTTTATGGAAAATGAAGTTAAACTTGAAACTAAAGTCGGGCTTATTCAATACGGAATGTTTGCAAAGGGCTCTAAAAGTGAAAGCCTTCGTCCATTTTTTATTCAGAACGGATGCAATAGTGTTCCGGCTATAAAAGAAGATGACCATTCTTTTGATTGTTCTGCATTAAAAGAATTTGACGGCAAGAAAGTCAGGGTTTATGGATTTTTCCAGGAACGCACAGGCTTTTTTGTAATTAAAGAAATTTCCATTCTTGAAGGGGGAGGCATGCTCAAATGAATAAGTTTTGTGAAGAATGCGGCGCACCTTTGGAAGCAGGCCTTAAGTTCTGTGAAAGCTGCGGTGCTCCTGTTCCACAGGAAGAAGATGCTAAAGTTGTTTCTGACTTTTCTATTTCTGATGCCGGCAGGCAATGGCAGGAATTTGCTGATTCTTCAGATGCAGAAAACGGAATTCTTTTAACGGATATAAATGCACTTTTAAATTGCATAAGCAATGCAAGCCGTCAGGATATTGCTGAAGTTTTAGACAATTATGTTGCTGCCTGCAAAACACGTGGCGTTAATTACCTTGCCATTGATAAGTCTTTTTCTTCTGTAGAACAATATGTTGCCTTTATTTCTGACCTGCACGGTTGTGCCAAAATAGACAACCTGTTTATCGTAGGCAATGAAAAAGTAATACCTGTTCAGGTGTGGAAAAATGAATGCGGAGACAGTGATGCAAATGTAGAAGCAGACCTGCCTTATTCTACCTTAAACTGTGACAGCCCGTGGAGCGGTGTAGATTATGGTCATTTTGAAAATACCATAAACGTCGGACGTCTTCCTGTTTGGCAGGATGAAACTTTGCGTGAGTTTAAATTCTATTTTGAAAATGCTGCACGCCACAGCAAAATCAGCTCATATAAAACCTATGCACTTTCTGCTTTGCAATGGGAAGATACAAGCAAGCGTGTTTATTCAAAGTTTAAAAACGGCTCTGAACTAAAATTGTCTCCGGATGTTACAAAGTATAATGTAAGCGAGACAATCAGCAATGATGCTAATATCTTTATGTTTAACCTGCATGGAGGCGGTTCTGATTCCCAGTGCGAATGGTATGGACAGGACGGAAGTGATTATCCTGAAGCTTTTTCTCCTGATAATGCCTGTAAAATTTATACTCCCTTTATTATTTGTGTTGAAGCATGTTATGGTGCAAAATACATTGATCTTGGAAAAAGACAGTCCATTGTTTTGTCTGCCATGACAAATGGCTGTTTAGGCCTGCTTGGTTCAAGTAAAATTGCTTACGGCACGCCAAGCGGAGACGGCTGCTGTGCAGACATTATTGTTGGTGCTTTAAAAGGCGGCTCCCTTGGTGAATCCTGCCAGAAAGCAAGGCAGATGCTTATTCCGGGCAAAATGGGCGATGAAGATGATTCTACTATAAAAACCCTTGCAGAGTTTTCTTTATACGGCGATCCTTCTTTACGGCCATTTGGAACAGCTAAGGCAAAGCCTAAGATTTTTTCTAAAATTGCCAACCGCAGTATTCGTGTTGAACTTCCTGATGTTCGCCATGCCGTTGCTCTTGAAATTGCTTCTGTTAATGAAAAAATAATGCAGTCAGTAAACGAGCAGGTTTATAAATCTGTAAAGCAGATGGACGGTTTAACGCCTAAAGTGTTCAAGATGAAAAACAAGAATATGTATCAGGCACTTTATTCAAAATCTGAAAATAACTTTACAACTTTTGCAAAGGCTTATTTTGATGATTCCGGCAGGGTAAAGAAACTTTATTTGTCAAAATAAAAAGGGCTGTCCTAAAGAACTGTCATGTTGAATTTAATTCAGCATCTGCATCAAATATCGCTTAGAGATTCTGAAACCAGTTCAGAATGACACTGCGTTTTATACAGATAGCCCAGGAGGATTTTATGGTTGGACCAAAAACATTTATAACATGCCCGTGCTGCGGTCAGGGCGTTACCATTACAACAGGCACAATTTCTACAGGTAGCGGAAGTGTTCCGGGATCATGCCCTAACTGTCACAAAATGGTCAGACTTGTTGTTTTAAATGGAAACCTTACTGGCGTTAAGCCGGTCTGATGAAAAAAATTCGACTTGCAACCTTTTACAGTTCTGCTTAAACTTTGCACGTTGTCAATGACGTGCCAGTTAGAGTGTTTATGATGAGTTTAAGGAATTTGGTTTTATTGCTTTGTCCGCTGCTGTTTATATCTTGTGCTACAACAAGAACTTATACACAAATAGATTTTGAAAAAACAGATGAAGATATTGCTTATGTAGAATCAACCGCTACAGCAACAGTAATTAAAAGCAGACCAGATTTTGGGCTTATTACTTTTGATGTTTTTTGTATGCCATTTGTTTCTGTAGGATTTGTTATTAAGGAATATTGGAAATGTATTTCTCTTCCTTTTGGAATGGGAATTGTGTGTGGAATGTTTGATTGTTTTAGAAATACATCTCCCTATGATAATCCAGAGGATTTTACATTAAATGATCTTTTAACATATGAAGATGAAAAAGAAGTAGTAAAGAAATTAGAAAATAGTAACAATACTAATTATGCAAAATTTAGAAAAGTTGTTCCAAAATTATCAATTTCTCAAATAAATGGAACTTTATATGAAAAAGAATATCGTTTCGATGGTAGCACAAATACAAGTAAATCTAAGGTTAAAAATTTAACTGTTAAAGATACTGTCAAAGGAACTGTAGAAAGAACAAATGCAAATGTAGAATTATTCTTTTGCAGGTCTGGAAGAAAAATAAATACTGTATTGGCAATTCCAAGTTATGTAGTTACATATGCCATATTAAGTCCAATTTGCTATACAAGTTTTGCATTAAATTATATTTTTAGTAAGCAATTTAGAAAAGACTGGAAAGAATATAAAGAAGAGAGAAAAAAGCTTAAAGCTATTAAAAAGGAAAAAAGCCTTATTAAAAGGCGGAAAGAATATTACAGTAAGAGGTAGAAAAGATGAGAAAAATTATTTTCGGATTGGTTGCATTACTTTTTGTTTCGTGTGCTTCAACAAGAACTGTTGCAGGAAAGGATATTCCTAAGTGGTTTGAAAGAGGCTCAGAACCAAATTATGCAGTAGGCAGTGCTAATATGGGAGATTTCCAGATTTCCTATGATGTAGCAGTTTCTTCTGCTAAGGCTAACTTGATGCAGAAGATTAAGGCAACTTCTAAAGATACTCAGAAAATGAGGACTACTGGAACCAATGGAAAATCAAGTTCAAATTATGAACGTGAAACAATTCACGAGTCTGAAATGTCTTTGGAAAACATTAAAGTTGTAGAAACTTATATGGCAGAAGATGGCACTGCTTGGGTATTGGTTTATATGCCAATGCTGTAAATGAAATTTATCATCCGGCAGTTCATGCTGCAGGATGATAATTCAACTTGAAAGATTTTATTCTGCTTAAAATTGTGTATGGGGAAAGATGATGATAAATAATGTTGATGAAGTTTTTAAGTCTGCACAGATAGCTCATAAAAACTGCCAATACGAAAAGGCAATTGCTTTATATAAGACTGCTTTAGCAAACGGAAAAGAAGAAGTTCGTCCGCTTTTGTTAAAGTGTATTCAGGAAGAAAATAATGCAAATATTCATAATATATTTGAAAATACACCCATAACACCGAGAAGAGAAATGTCAGAAGAAGAAGCTGAATATTATGCTCAATGCAGGGAAGAAGAATTCTACAGGGAAAATCCCTATGAGTATTATGCCGATAAATATGACTTAGAAATTAACAGCCAAGAAGATTATGAAGATGCCATGGATCTTGATGCCGACATTTGCCAGTATATGTCAGATGCTTATTTGGGCGGATATTCCCATTGTTAGGTTTTTAATTTTTATGGATTATATTGTAAATAAACAAAGGAGATTTTGAATGAAAAAAATATTTTTGGCAGTTTTGATTACTTTAGCTGGAGTCTTTTCTTTTGCTCAGACTTTCCCAAGAGAAGAATGTGAAGCCTGCAGAAACTTTTGGTTAGGTTCAGGATCTTTTTATCACAAGAAGGTTGGCAAATGGTGTGTATGTTTAGAACTTTCAAAAAAATATGGTGAAAGTAGTGCAAGTTTTATACATGATGGTGATGTATATAAAAGTATAATTATAGATTCTGAGCACAAAGATTTGCTTATAGATATTCTTGAAAATTATGATTGGAAAAATTATGACGATGTTATAAATTACTGTGCAAAAAAATTTGGAGATAATTTTTATATTACCAGCGGTTATAGTGGTGTAACTTATAATATTCATTTCAAGGATTAAAATATGAAAAAAATATTTATAAACCTGTAAACAGCATTATGGCCAGCTACAGCCTAAAGTAAAATAGAAATATAATGGGGTTGTCCAAAAACTAACGTCATGCTGAACTTGTTTCAGCATCTGCATTCTATATGGTGTAGAGATTCCGAAACAAGTTCGGAATGACACTAGAACTTATTAGACTGCCCATCTCCTGGCGGCTTACTGGTTTATTCCATACTCTCTTTATTTCTAAAATCCTGTTATATCACCATGGTCAAATTTTAAAAAGTGCCTATAATTAATTATATAAACGCAGACTGAATTTATCTTTTTAGAGGGGGAGTTCAATTGAGGAAACCTGTAATTACTAAGACAGTTTTTACACAGACTTTTGGCGATGTTCCCGTTTCTTGCCTGAACCTTTCCGTTAAGGCGGCAAACTTTTTGGAAAACGGCCGCATTTACACCATGAATGACCTTTATGCCAGAATTGACCAGATAGACGGTTTTCAGAATTCAACTCCAATGCGCCAGGAAAGGAACAGGGAAATTCACAAGGCCTTTGAAGACTGGGCTGAACAATGCAGAAAATCAATTCCTGCTGAAGGAACAGGATTCACTTTTTTGCAGAAGTATATAAACGATGATAAAGTTTCAGACTTTGCCATAAACATGGGCAGCTGCAGGGCAGAAGAGAAACTTCTGTTAAAGTATTTTCCGCCTTCATATCAGGATGAAACAAAAAAAGAATATTATGAAAAGGCACGCAGTGTTTTTGCAAAGCAGAACAACATAATTACTGCTTCCAGGTGGCGGTTTAATTCCTGCAAGTATTTAGCCGAGATGGAGGTTCCCCTTAATAAAAAACTTAAAATAACTTTTGCAGACGGATATTTTAACTATGCAGACGATGCTGATGAAAAGCTTTATTCCGTTTATTATATGAACTTTGCTGACTGCCTGCTCTTTGGCTTTTATGATGCTTCTAATTTTTCTCAGGATGAAATCCAGACTTTGGAAATGCCTCTGCTGCCGTCCATGATGCTTGCCATTGAATCTTTAAAAGATAATCTGCTGAAATCTTTAACGGCAGAAAAAAAGAAGCCCACACCATGGATTTTTGAAAATATTCCCCAGTGGATATTGGTAAATACGGCACCGGTTTTAGATGACGGCACAAGTGTTAATTTTTACGGCAGGGATTTCAGGAATGCTTCAAGAGTCGTTATAGAAAAAGGACTGTCTGTGTTAAAGCCTGATGAAAGCTGCAGCGTAAACATCATCTGCGCACGTGCGCCAACCCAGGGCCATAACGAATTTTATACAAAAGAAGACATGGCATATTTTTTGTCCTGTGCCCTTGCTGCTTTTGGCGGTTCAGTAAAAATCAGCAGCAGGCCTTGTAAAATACATACAGGCAACTGGGGTACTGGCGCCTTTGGAAATAATCTTGAAGCAAGTTATCTTGTTCAGCTTATTGCTGGTGCCATGTGCGGTGTTGCAGAACTTGTATTCCACAAGGCAGATGCAGAAGTTTTTACAAAAGCAAGGCACAAGTTTGATGCAATGCCGGATAAAATCGCTTTTAATTATGCCGTTTCTTTTTTACAGGAACAGCATTACAGGTGGGGATGCAGCAACGGACAGTAAAAAATCGACGTGCAAAATTTTTTAAATGCCGGCATAATATATGTATATTTATACAAGGATTCCCTATGGAAGAAAAAGATTTTTTGGAAATTGCAGACAGAAAATTTGCTTTTGGAGAACGCCATTCCTGGCAAGGTTTTGAAGACATTATCAGCAAGGATGATGAACTTAAAGACATTAAAGATTTTTCAATTTATGATTATTGCATTACATACGATGCACCATGCGTTCATCAGGCAATGTATGTGGGCAAAAATGTCAAGACAATGACAAAGCAGGAAGTTGAACTTGCAAAAAAACTGTGCATTACAGAGGTATTTGAAGGCTCCGTTAACTTTACTGTCCATGCCAGTAAAAATACTTTTGATGAATTGTGGGAAAGCCTTAGTGAAGACAGACAGAAATTTAAAGAAAAAGTTGACAGCCTTTACAAGGCAAATGATAATGAAGATATAAAAAGTAAACTTGAAAGAAAACTTTTTATAACTGAAGTTTCTAAGGCTGTTGCCCTTATAGAACGGGATAATTCTGAAAAGCTTTTAAAGCAGTTGCAGAATATCATGAAGCAGGAGCGTAAGTTGTTTTTTGAAAAGCTTGAATCCTTAGGCTATGATATGGACTATATGGGTCCAAAGAAAAGTAAAGTCCGTTGAATTTACAGGAGGTTGAACTATGGATATTGATGATATTTTTACAATGATGATTTACGACAATGCCTTAAAAATAAAGGAGGCAGGACAGCTTGATAACTTTAGGGAACTTCTGGAAGACAACTTTATGTATAATTGTTTCCTGTTCAATGAAAAAAAACCTCTTGAATACGGCGTTAAGAATACGGTTTTTGATGAAGCCGTAAGCGACGACTTTGATGAAGGCATTATCCGCAAGGCTCTTGAGCTGGGATATTATCCAATGTCCATGAAAAAACGCATTACCCATATTTATGAACTTAAGGAAAAAGATTTTGCAGAAATAAGTTCCGCCGGCAAAAAAGAAGATGCAGAATATTTCCGCAATTTTATGACAATTAAATATCATTCAAAAAAACTCATAGTTCCTTTTGAAAAGCTTCATGTATCAAAAAAACTTAAAGGCTGGCTTACGGGCAAGTTCAAAGATTACACTTTGACTTTTAACAAGGCATATGATCAGTGCATAGAAAAGCTTTTGGATTCATATAAAGAAGAAGGCACCTGGCTTACGGAAGAACTGCTTGAAAAATACAAGGCAATCCACGAAAACCCTGATGACAAAGTAAGCGTTGATTCCGTTGAAATATGGCATGATGGAAAACTTGTTGCTGGGGAAATTGGTTTTACTACTCATAATGCCTATGCAAGTTTAAGCGGCTTCCACACAGAAGATGATGTGGGAACTGTGCAAATGTGCGTCCTTGGGCTCTTCCTTAAAAACAACAGCTATGCCTACTGGGATTTAGGCATGGAACTTGACTACAAATACAGATACGGTGCCGAGGCCTGCGACAGGAACAGGCAGGAAGAATTCTACGCCACCCTTGGTAAAAGCAAGCTGTCATTCCCTAAAGAAGAAATAAAGCTTTCAGACTTTCTGAAATATATTTAGGTGTTTTACCTGAGGCTCTTATCTTATGCTGCATATACAAATTCTAAGAATAAATGCTATAATCACTGTATGTCATCATTATATAAAAGTCCCCGTGTAGTAACTTTGGGCGGGGAAAACGGAATCAGAAAAATATTTGTGGGCGGCAATAATCCTGTAACAATTCAGACTATGTGGAAAGACGGAATTACGGATGTTGCAGAAAGTTCAGAAAAACTTCAGTCCATCTTAAAAGAAATAAACAACTTAAAATCTCTTGGCTGCGATATTATACGTTTTGCAGTTCCGGATATGGAAAGCGCAAAAGGACTTTGCATAATTCAGTCCCACACAGACGTGCCTCTGGTTGCAGACATTCACTTTGACTACAGGCTTGCACTTGAATGCTTAAAAGGCACAGTTCCCGTAATCAGAATTAATCCCGGCAACATAGGAAGCGAAGAACGCGTAAAAGCTGTTGTTGACGCCTGCAAAGAAAAACACGCTGCCATAAGAATAGGCGTAAACACAGGAAGCCTTCCTAAAGATTTAGAAGAAAAAGTTATTGACGGTTCCATGAGCCGAGCAAAAGCCCTTGCACAGACTGCACTGCGTGAAGCAGAAGTTTTTGAACGCTTAGGCTTTACAAATTATGTTGTAAGCATGAAGGCAAGTTCCGTAGAAGAAACAATAGAAGCTAATGAAGAATTTGCAAAAGCAAGTGACGTTCCGCTGCACATTGGCGTTACGGAAGCCGGCCCTTTAATTACGGGCATCGTAAAGTCTACCATGGCATTTACCCATTTGCTAAAGGAAGGCATTGGCTCTACAATCCGCGTTTCTTTAAGTTCTGCTCCGGAAAATGAAGTTATTACAGGCCGGGAAATCCTTCATGAATGCGGCCTTAGAAAAGGCGGCGTTACTATTGTTAGCTGCCCTCGATGCGGCCGTCTTGGTTTTGATGTTCATTCTTTTGTTGAACGCTGGCAGAAAAAGCTTCTGGCCATGGATAAGGAAGTTACGGTTGCAATTATGGGCTGCGTTGTTAATGGCCCTGGAGAAGGCAAGCACGCAGATTTAGGAATTGCAGGCGGCAAGGATAAATGCATTATTTTCAAAAAAGGAAAAATAGTGCGAACAA
>JALELH010000119.1 GCA_022768865.1 Spirochaetia bacterium | reverse complement strand
TGTCGTCATAATTTAACATCTGGCCTGTGCGGGATGCTACTACACCGATGAATTTCAAAAAAGCAAGTTCATCTGAAATATTGGAAAGAGTACGTATATCCCTTTCTATGTATGTCCTTAAATAGTTGGGATAAAAGTTTTTCTGAGAAACGGAACCTGTTACAACTTCCGGGAACCCGCCTGTAAAAATCTGATTCCATACATTCTGCCGGTCTTTATTTGCAGCAAACCAGGCACTGCGCTGCAGAATGTATTCCCTTGTCGGTATAAAGGGGAAATCAAAGGAATCTTTGCGGACTTCCCTAGCAGAAAGTCCGTATAACTGAACAAGTGCCACACGGCCTGCAAGGGTTTCCGTTGCTTTCTGCATTAAGGAAAACTGCTGGCTGCCCGTAAGGAAATACATCCCGTTATGGCGGTCAGAATCTATTTTAACCTTTATTCCACGGAATAATTCCGGCACATACTGAATTTCATCAAACATAAATGGCGCAGGATGAAATTCAAGAAAACCGTTTATGTCTGTTTTGGCAGAAAGTTCCTGAGATGCATCATCAAAGGTTACATACTGTATGCCTTTGCCTTCCGTAATGTTTTTTAATAAGGTTGTTTTTCCTGTCTGCCTTGCTCCAAGCACCATTACGGCTGGGAACTGTGCAGAAAGTTCTTCTATGATTTTTTTTGCATGCCTATTTAAATACATAACTTCACCTTGCCAAACAATTAATGGGATAATCCAAACCTGCACTTTATATTATCCCATTAATTTACGGCATCGTCAATGATAGAATGGAGAGTGTTACAAGTGCAGCTTAAAAAAAAAGCATGCAATGCGTCAAAGTTTACGGCAGCCGAAAACATATAAATGTTATTGTATGGTATATGTGCATATGTGGATGTTGCATATGTGCATATGCGGTTATTGCATATGTGCATATGCGGTTGTTGCATATGTGCATATGCGCTTATTGCATATGTGCATATGCAGTTTATGAATATGAACATATACAAACAGCGGAATAACTGCTATATTTATATAGAAGATTAATTTATAAAATCAGGGGGGAAACTAAAATGGCTACCTTTGTAACAACTTTTTCAGACACTAACGGAAAAGGAACAATCAAACTTTATCCGGACCATTTGAACGGGGATTCGTCCTACGTAGGGCGCTTTGACAGAAAAACCGTAGACATAAACACCCTGATTGCAAGGATTCAGGAAAAAAAAGCAGGCACCAACGAACTTGCCCTGCAGCATTCCGCAGCCTTTATAAAGGAAGAAGTCATTGAAGCCCTGAGCAAGGGAGAAGCCGTCAATCTGCTGGATCTTGGCACCCTTTATATTTCAGTAAACGTTAAGTTTGACGGACCTGCAGCAGAAAAAAAACAGAAGGCAGACAAAAAGACATTCCGCGTAAAGTTTACTCCAAGTCCCCTTGTTCAGTCTGCCGTTGATTCCATAGAAATAGAAAGAATGTATATGGCAAATGTAGGTTCTGAAATAATTTCCATAAAGGACAATTATACGGGCCTTACGGACGGAACAGTTTCTGCCGGTAAAGACATTGAAATCAAGGGCAAAAACCTTAAGCTTGACGACAGCGAAGCAAGCGGCATTTACTTTTGTCCGCTAGATGAAAAAGGCAATATTGCTACAGACGAAAGCAGATGGCTAAAAAGCAAAAAGGTTATATACAACAAGCCGCAGACCATCAGATGCTATGTTCCTGATGACATTGATAAAACTGCAGAATACAAAATCCTTTTAAGGACATCCAAGTCAAGCAGAAACAGGCAGCCCTTAAAGGAAAAGCGTGAAGCCCTTTCGGGGATAATAAAAGTGGTTTAGAAGACTATTGCTTTTATTTGCTAAACCCAAGCAAATCATCTATATTATAATAGAAAAGAATCATCAAGGAACTAAAATGACTAAGGAAGAATTTGAAAAGCTATTGTGCGACGTTAACGATTTAATTGCCATATACGAAGAGATTAAGCCCATAACAAACGACGGCTTTGACGTTGCTAAAATAAAGCTTGCCGTAAAGCAGATGGCAGAAAAGACCATAGAAAACAAAGAAGAATGTGCAGCCCTTTTAAAATGGATGGACAACCACGAATTTTATACATCCCCTGCTTCCGGAAGATACCACGGAAATTTTGACGGCGGCCTTTGCGTTCATTCCCTGCTGGTTGCTTACCAGGCACTTAAGTTTACGGGCGCATTTTTCATTGACTTTATGAAGACGCCTAATGCGGCAAAGTATACCTTTACGGCAGAAGACATTTTTGTGGCTGCCATTGCCCACGACTTCTGCAAGGCAGGATTCTATCAGGTAAGTTTCAGGAACACAAAGGATGTTTTCGGCAACTGGAAGAAGACGCCATATTTTACTGTTAAGGATACAAACAGAACCCTGGGCCACGGCAATGAATCTGTCCTGCTCCTGCTGGAATCAATGCCGGCCTATTTAAAGAAGCGCCCTGTCTTAGAAGCAATCAGCCGCCACATGGGCTTCAGCGATGTTACCGACACAGAAATGATGAACTATTCCAACTTCCTTGAAAACCCCCTGGTGCTTTTAATCCAGATGGCCGACCAGACAGCAAGCTGTTGGTACGGCTACTAAAAAATTGACATCCATGTCAATTTTTTAGTTACGAGTTTCGCTTAAGTTTAAATTCGCCAATGACCCATTAATTACAAAACAACCTTTACAAGAATTGCCGTGCAATTCTTAAGGCGAAAGTTACATCCGGTTCCGGCTTCTAAAGAGCATTTACTTTCGCCTTTAATACCTGCCAGTCAGGGCCGTTTCTGGTGGCGAACACTTTTGTTTTATTGCGGTGGCGGCCGGCGTTCTGTGCAAAGAAAACTATGTCCGTGCCGTATTCGCTCATAAGGTCATCCGGGTGGTAGGAAAGTTCAACTAAAGATTCCTTACCTTCTGCCGTAACAAGGCTTAAGGCATTGTTCATGGCAATAAGGTCTTTTGCAGCAGGTATCAGTTTTTCAAGATGTCGGTCCGTATAAGCCTTAGCAATAAATTCTTCCTGAACTTTTGTAATCCTGGCAAAGTCCTTGTCTTCTAAATCAATGCCATTATGCATGCAGAACTTTTCAAATTCCGAAAAGAATTCTGAAGGCTTAAGCTTCAGCGGGCGCAGCAGATTTAAAAACCACGGCACTGCCCTGCCGTCGTTGTAAAAATAGTTTATGCAGCGTGAATAGTTTTTTGCCCGCTCTATTCCGTCTTTATGAAAGCTTGTGGAATCGGTTACCAGATAGGGTGCTTCCTTTTGCCATGTAAGGCCCAGTTCTTCTGCCTTGTCTGCCAGGTCCGTTCCGGGTAAAACTGCAAGGCAGAAAAGTTCCAGGTTATTGGGGTAAAGGCTTAAGGCAAAATCAATGCTGTTTTTAAAGCCCTTGAAAGTGTCCCCCGGCAGGCCGTAAATTAAGTCAAAGCCAAAGACGGCACCGGTTTCGTTAAGGTAGCCTATGTTTTTCTGAAAGGCTTTTTTATTAAAGGTTCTGTTTACTTTTTTTAATACTTCTTCGTCTGCACTCTGCAGGCCAAACTGCAGGCAGCATGGAATTTCTGCAAAGGCTTTTGCAAGCTGCCTGTCTATGAATTCTGCACGGGCTTCAAAATAATAAAAGGTATCGGGCGTTATTTTCTTTATTAGCTGCAGGATTTCCAAGGCTCGGTTTTTATTGGCGTTGTATGTAGGGTCAAGGACAAATACCTGGGGAACTTTATTTGCCTTAAAGTATTCCAGTTCCTTTTTAATGCGTTCCATGGGGAAGCACTTTATCTTTTTTTCTCCCTTGCTTTCGTAGCAGTAGGAACATTTAAAAGGGCAGCCGCGGGCAAGTTCCCACAATGCACCGCCGTATTTTTTTACGTCAAGGGTTCCGTCTAAATACGGGGACGTCAGGTTTTCTACCGGGCAAGGCATGGAACGCTGTGCGCCAAGTTTACTGCCTGCCGAAGCTTCATGGTTTTTATAGATTCCCTGCAGGTCAGGCTTTTGACCCTGGTAAAGCATGGATAATAGTTCAACAACGGAATGCTCACCTTCGCCGCATGCAAGGTAGTCAAAGGATTTAAAGCCGTAGGGGTTTGCCGTTACTTCCGGTCCGCCTGCTAAAGTGATTATTTGCGGATTTTTGCTTTTTACGATTGCGGCAAGTTCTTCTAAGACATTCCTGTTCCATACGTAGACACTGAAGCACACTGCATAAAGGTTTTCCTTGCTGCAAATGCTTTCTGCAATTGATTCAAGGTCTAGAGTGTCTTCAAGGGAAAAGTCAAAGACCTTTGCAGAAAAGGTGTCCTTGGTTTCTGCAAAGTGATTGATGGAAGAACAGATACATGCCGCCCCCAGAGGCAATGCCTGTGGAGACGTTTCTACCAGTGCTGTAACGCATAGAATGTTTTGTTTCATTAACGGGCAGTTAGTTTGCTTTTTTCTGGAAGTGGCTGAAGGTCATGCCAAAGCTTGCACGGCCTTGTGTTACGGAACGCAATGTTGTAGTAAAGCCAAACATCTTTGCCATAGGAGCCTGTGCGTGGACTACGGAACCGCCTGATTTGTCTTCCATGCTCTGGATTATGCCGCCGCGCTGCGTAACCTGGCTCATGACGTCTCCTACAAATTCCGTCGGGCTTTCTATGTCTACGTTCATTACAGGTTCAAGCATTTCAGGGTTTGCACTGCAGCATACCTTGTCAAAGGCTTCTGCAGCGGCAGCCTCAAAGGCAAAGGTTGTTGCCGTTAGCGGGTCATACTTGATTTCTGAAACTGTGATTGCCGTATCAGTGCAAGGGTATCCCCACTTTATGCCTGACGCAAAGCATGCTTCTATGCTGCTGTGGATTGCATCGTAAATTTCATCCGGAATGTTATTGTCCTTAACAGTACATGTATAAAGGTTGCCGCTGCCTGTTTCACGAGGTTCGCAATGAATTTTAAGGCCTGCTGCATTTTCCTTGCCTGCAAGAACACGGCTGTATTCTTCCATATAATCTGCAGAAGAAGTAACTGCTTCACGGTATGTTACCTGCGGTGCTCCTACACGGCAGGCAACCTTAAAGTCGTCACGTATGCGTGTTACAAGAACGTCAAGGTGCAGTTCTCCCATGCCGCTTATTACAAGCTGGCCTGTTTCTTCATCATCGTGGCTTGTAAAGGTTGGGTCTTCCCGGCTTAAGATTGCAAGGGTATCTTTAAGCTTATCGCTGTCGCTTAAAGTTTCAGGTTCAATGGCAATGGAAATAACAGGTTCCGGGAAGTTTACGCTTTCAAGAAGAACCGGCATTCCTTCGCTGCCGATGGTGTCTCCTGTCTGTGCAAGCTTAAGGCCTACAAAGACTGCAATGTCTCCTGCACTTACGCTGTCCATCTGTTCCATGTGGTTTGCGTTTACGCGCAGGATTCTGTTTACGCGTTCCCTCTTCTTTTTTGCCACATTGTAAATCTGTGAGCCTGTAGTAATTTTTCCAGAATACATGCGCACAAAGCAAAGGATGCCTGCTTCCCTGTCGTACTGGATTTTAAATACAAGTCCGATAGGTGTTTTTGCATCAGGGTCGCATGGAACGTCTATATCTGTTTCTTCATGCTTTTTGATTAAGATTCCCTTTGCAGGCGGAATGTCCGTTGGGCAAGGAAGGTATTCCGTAATGGCATCCATCAAAGGCTGAATGCCCTGGTTGTGGCGGCTTGAACCGCAAAGGAATGGAACAATCTTTCTTGCTATTACGGAATTACGCAAAGCCTTTTTAAGCTGTTCATTTGTAATTGTTTCGCCTTCAAGGTAAAGCATGCCAAGGTCGTCATCTGCGGAAGCAATGGCGTCTATCATTTTTTCACGCCATTCCTGGGCAAGGGCTTTGTTTGCATCGCTTAAATCAGTTACTTCAAAAGTTTCGCCTTCGTCTTCTGCGTTCCAGCGGATTTCCTTCATTTCAAAAAGGTCTATTACGCCTTCAAAGTTCTGTCCCGCTCCAATCGGCACTTCAAGGGCTACGGTTTCACAGCCGAACTTTGCCTTTACGTCTGCCATGGCTTCAAAAAAGTCTGCACCGACTCTGTCCATCTTGTTTACAAAGCAGATGCGCGGAACATTGAATTCGTCTGCCTGGCGCCATACTGTTTCTGTCTGCGGCTGAACGTGGCCTACGGCACAGATTACGGCAACGGCTCCGTCCAATACACGCAGAGAACGTTCTACTTCTGCCGTAAAGTCTACGTGGCCCGGTGTGTCTATAATGTTGATTTTATAGCCTTTCCACTGTGTTGTTATGGCGGCGGAAGCAATTGTAATTCCGCGTTCCTGTTCCTGCTTCATGAAGTCCATGGTTGCAGCACCGTCATCAATTTCGCCTATTTTATGAATCTTTCCTGAATAGTATAAAATGCGTTCTGTTGTTGTAGTTTTTCCGGCATCGATATGTGCCATGATTCCGATGTTTCTCATCTTAGACAAGTCTTCTGACATAATGTTTTCCTATAAAAAAAATTAGCTAATATTAGCAAATTTGTGCAGAATCTGCAAACGGGGAAACAATTGCACATGAAAAACTTTAACTAATACATGGCGAGTAGCCGCCGTATGTTGACTTTAATGGCCTTTACAAGAATTGCGAAAGCAATTCTTGTGACAAAAGTTATAAGAAATACGGATAACTAAAAGGCAAGGCTTTTGTCATTTTTCATTGCCGAACCTGCCTACAGCGTCTATTTGCCATAACTTATTATAAAGTTTGCACATTTTGCAAAATAAGGGTGTCATATTCTTAAAAATGTATTATAATTGGTTCTGAACATACATCACAAAAAGTATTAATAACATTTTTACTTACGGGGATTTTTTATGATAACTTTGCTTGTTGTTGATGATTCAGAAATTGATCGTACAATATTGAAAAATATTCTGGCTTCTACCTACAATGTAATTGAAGCCAATTCCGGTTATGCAGCACTGGAAATCCTTAACAACCCTACACTTAAAATAGACGGACTTATTCTGGACATAAACATGCCGGGCTTAGGCGGTTTTGAAGTTTTAAGCCTTCTGGATAAATCACGCCATGCCGGAATGCACATTCTTTTGATTTCTGCAGAAGCACAGAAGAACAACATCATCAGGGCGGCAAACTTCGGCTGTTCAGGATTTTTCAAAAAGCCTTACGATAAGGACCAGGTTCTTACAAAGCTTAAGGCACTTTACGCAAACAAGGACGCCGCACCTGTAATTCAGACAAACATCTCAAACGGCACCATTACGGACAACGAACTAAGGGCAACGGCAGTTTATGCAGAAAAGCTGCGCCGTGTTTACCTTACATATTTAATGGCAGAAAAGAAAAATGATTCACTTTACATTCACGTAAGTGAAATTGTCCACATCCTTCTTGAAAACTATTTTGCCATTAAGGCACCTCGGGACCTTACTCCGGAAGGCATTGAAATAATAAGCCAGGCTGCATATTTTTACGACATAGGCCGTGCAATAATCCGCCAGGAAAAAGTCAAGGTTTTGTCTCAGGCAGACATTGATGAAATTCCTGAAACCCACACCATTGCAGGTGCAGATTTAGTTGCAGTAAATTCCAGCCCTAACGTTGCATTCTTTGTTAAGGTTGCATCAGACATCTGCATGCACCACCACGAACGCTACGACGGCCGCGGAATTCCGCACGGTTTAAAAACAACAATCAACAACATCTATACGCAGATGACAGCCATTGCCATAGAATTCTGCCAGACTTTCTTTGATCATGAAGAAGAAGCCCAGGTTTCAGAAAGCGACTACGTAAGGGCAATGCAGAAAATTGATTCTGACAAAGAAGCATTCCGCCCGGATGTTTACGATCTGCTTGCAGCAAGCAAGGACGATATAATTTCTCACTTTGCAAGGTAGGTTCTAAACAGTATAATAGCCGGTATGAATTATGGTTATTTCAGGGCTGCATGTGTCAGCCCTTCCCTTACTGTTGCAGACCCCCTTGCCAACGAAAAATCAATTATTGAATCCGTAAAAAAAGCACAGGCTGCAAACGTCTGCCTTTTAGTCTTTCCTGAACTTTCCATTACGGCATATACATGCCAGGATTTATTCCAGCAGAAATCTTTAGAAACCCAGGCTGTTGAAAGCCTAAAGAATATCGCTTTAAAAACCAAAACAACGTCACTTCTTTTTGCAGTGGGTCTTCCCCTTTCTTTTGAAGGCAACAGATATAATTGTGCAGCATTTGTTCAGCACGGAAAAGTGCTTGCCATAATTCCAAAAACATTTATTCCCAACTACGGCGAATTCTATGAAAGCCGATGGTTTGCTTCATGGAACAAAACCACAACACAAATAACACTGGGCAAAGGTTTTGAAGACATTCCCTTTGGAACGGACATAATAATAGAAGACAAAAACGATGCAAACATAAAGATTGCATGTGAAATCTGCGAAGACCTTTGGGTTCCCCTTGCTCCTTCTGCACGCCATGCA
The DNA here is from genome assembly GCA_022768865.1 of Spirochaetia bacterium. Taxonomy (GTDB): domain Bacteria; phylum Spirochaetota; class Spirochaetia; order Treponematales; family Treponemataceae; genus Treponema_D. The sequence goes on along the minus strand of JALELH010000119.1, from coordinate 10,986 downwards.
TTAAAAGGCGCAACCATAATTGCCAACCTTAGTGCCGGTAACGAAGTTGCACAGAAAGCAGACTACAGACGCACTTTAGTTTCTGCACATTCTGCAAAAATTACAGGCGCATATATTTACGCCAATGCAGGCCATGACGAAAGCACAACGGACATGGTTTTCAGCGGTCACAACCTGATCTGCTTAAACGGAAGCATAAAGGCAGAAAGCACTCTTTTTGAAGACACAGGCAAGCTTTTAATTGCAGACCTGGATTTAGAAAAAATAATGCAGGACAGATTAAAGTCCACAACTTTTACTCAGGGTGCATATTTTGTTTCCGGAGATTACAAAATCATTTACACAGAATTTAAAGACAACAAGCTTGGACCAAAGTCAAAGGAACCGCTTTACGACTTTATAGACCCTCACCCCTTTGTTCCGTCTGATGAAGCAAAGCGCAGGGAACGCTGCCTTGCCGTAATAGAAATGCAGTCTGAAGGCCTTGCAAAAAGGCTGCGCCACATAAATGCAAAAAGTGCAGTTATCGGATTAAGCGGCGGCTTAGACAGCACACTTGCCCTTCTAGTTACGGCACGCGCCTTTGACAAGTGCGACCTGGACAGGAAAAACATCTATGCCATAACCATGCCGGCCTTTGGCACAACAGACAGAACATATAAGAACGCCTGCCTTCTAGCAGAAAAAACAGGTGCTACTTTAAAAGAAATAGACATTAAAAAATCCGTAACCCAGCATTACCAGGACATAGGCCACGATATAAACGTACACGACATAACTTACGAAAACGGTCAGGCCCGCGGACGCACATACATACTGATGGATTATGCAAACAAAACAGGCGGCATAGTAATAGGCACAGGAGACTTAAGCGAACTTGCTTTAGGCTGGTGCACATACAACGGAGACCACATGTCCATGTATGGCGTAAATTCAAGCATTCCTAAAACCTTAGTAAGATACCTTGTAAGCTGGTTTGCAGATGACGTAATGGAACGCGGCAACGGAGAACTTTCCAAAGTGCTTATAGACATTCTTAACACCCCTGTAAGCCCGGAACTTCTGCCGCCGGAAAACGGAACCATAAGCCAGAAAACAGAAGAACTTGTAGGGCCTTACGAACTGCACGACTTTTTCCTTTATTACGTTTTAAGGTTTGGCTACAGCCCTAAAAAGATTTTCTATCTGGCATGCACGGCCCTGGAAGGCAAAAAGGCAGAAGGAACGAAACTTATCTACACAAAAGCCATAATCTTAAAATGGCTTAAGTCTTTTTACAGAAGGTTTTTTACCCAGCAGTTTAAAAGAAGCTGCATGCCTGACGGTGCAAAAGTCGGAACAGTTAATCTTTCTCCACGCGGCGACTGGAGAATGCCAAGCGACGCAAGCTTTGCCCTGTGGCAAAAGGAATGTGATGCATTATGTTAAGTTACCAGCACGAATACCACGCAGGAAACCATGCAGATATTTTAAAGCATATCTGCATGTGTTCCATTTTAGATTCCCTGTGCAAAAAGGAAAAGCCATTTACAGTAATTGACATCCACGCAGGCGCAGGAGTTTTTGACTTAACGGACGAGCGTCTTTTAAAAACAGGAGAAGCAAAAGAAGGCATTGAATATTTATCTTCTTTAAGTTTGACTTCATGTCCGGAAGCCGCTGCCCTTTATTTACGGAAGGAACTTCCATACCTTGATCAAAAACTTTATGCAGGCACGCCGGAACTTGAACGCCTTTTTGCACGCAAGGGGGACTGCATTCACCTTGTAGAAAAACACCCCCAGGCAATAGAAAGTCTAAGACGCAACATGGAACTGCCGCTGCACGTTGCAGAAGGTCTGGCAAAGGCAAACGTAAAGCCTTTTATTCATGAAGAAGATTCCTATAAAGCCGTCAGCGCACTTACACCGCCTTTGGTAAAGCGCGGCCTTTTAATTGCAGACCCAAGTTACGAAGATGCTGCCGACTATAATAAAGTTACTGATGCCTTAAAGACCGCACACCGCAAGTGGAACACGGCAATTATTGCTTTGTGGTATCCCCTTATTACAAGGCGCAAGAATGAAACAATACAGATGCTTACGGAACTTGAAGACTTTGGCAAACTGGGAACAAACCCCTGCGAAAGTTTTAAAGTGGAACTTGTTGTAAAAGATCCGGAAGAACTGACGGAAGAAGCAGGCCCACATTTATACGGCAGCGGAATGTTCATAATGAACCCGTCCTATATGCTGAAAGAAAAAATGGAAGAAGCCGCCGCCTGGCTAAAGGAAATTCTAAAACGTTAGGATCTATTTATTATATTCACTTTCTTCTATCTTAATGCAGCCAAGGTGTATTGCCTTGCTGTAAGAAGGAGAATAGCTTGCATCTTTTCCCATGGTAAAAGCCCACACGTCAACATACCATTCGCCGGAACTGTTGGAAGAACCGGACATGGAAACATCAGTATCTGTGCTTCTTGGCACAGGGTTATGGTCGTTATCGTCATTGGTAAATTCAAAGCCGAAGTTTCTTCCGCCCGATGCAACATTCCGTATGGGAGTAAAACGTCTTGTGCCGTCTATGTAAACACCGTTAGGTTCACCTGCATTATCGTATCTGTTTAACCTGATGGTAACGGCAGTTCTGTCCTGGTCTGTTATAAATGGGTTATTTGTAGTTTCAGCAGCAAGGAGCGGAACATATTTTCTGGAATTAATAATGTAGTTTGCAGCGGCAGAAACATCGCTGGAACTGTTGGAACTGGAAATAGAAGAATAGGAACTTGTAGCATCAGATTTGCTTGCAAAGATTTTATAATAAACGCCAGTCCCCTGAAAGCGGAAGTCTCCGCCTACATCAGAATTGTCTCCTGTAGAAAAAGCAAAATAGTCAAGGTTGCGGTCGTCGTTGTCAAGGACTTCTCTGGAAGAAGCAGGCGGTTCAAGATAATAGAGGGTTTCAAGACCGCAGGAAGTTAAACAGTTTAAACAAGTTAAACAGGTAAAACAAAATAAAAAAAAGCAGATAATAAGGTCAAGAAATTGTCTTCTGCAAAAATTGCCCATATATCTGCTTTCCGTTATAAAAAAATGTCAATAAAACTAGTCGATTAAGCCTTTAGCCTGAAGGTCAATAATTCTGCTCTGGCTAAGGTTTGCCCAAGGATCATTGCTGTATTTTTCTGTTGCTTTTTTATAAGTTTCTGAAGCTTCCTTTACAAGGCCAAGTTCTTCCTGAAGCCTGCCGCTGTTAAAAAGTGCATGGGATGCAAGAAGGAAGTCTTTTGTATCTGCACATTCTGCAAAGAGCTTTACGGCTTCTTCTTTATTGCCAAGTTCTTCGTTGCATACGGCAGCATTGTATTTGCAGATTGCAGCAGTATAGAACTTTCTGCCTTTTTCTGCAGCAGCATTATATGCGCTAAGTGCAGAAGAATAATCCTTCTTTGCAAAGTAAACGTCTGCAGCAAGCATGTTGGCACGAACACCTACAATACCGGACTTTCCGCACAAAGAACCAATGTCTGCAAGGGCTTTTTCCTGTCTTGCAGAAACTTCGCTTTCTGTAAGGCCTGAAGATTTTACTGTGTATTCAAATTCTACCTTATCAACGGCAGCAAGGCCTTTTTTATTACTTGAATCCTTAACGCCAATGGCAACACAAAGAACAACGGCTGCAGCAACTATAACGCCTGCAATTGTAATGATTACCTTTCTATTTCTAAAAATAAAGCTTTCAAGTTTTGTATTTGTTGATTCTTTCTTAACTTCTGTCATTTTACGACTCCAAAATATTTCTAAATAGTTTTGCTATTATACAAGACTAAAGGCTGGTTTGCAATAGGGAACACCCTTGCTAAACTTGCGTCTTAGTCTTAAATTATGTCTATGGGCGAACGGAACAGGGAAACACAGGGAATTATTTTTTCTTTAAGGCAGCAGGGGGAACAGAACCGCATTGTTACGGTCCTTACTCCGGACCAGGGAATCATAAACTGCATGCTTTACGGCGGCCCTAAAAGCAGGCTTCGTTCACTTGTTCAGCCCTTCAACATCGGCAGCCTTTACCTTTACACAGACAACATAAAAAAATCCACAAAGATTTCTGACTTTGACGCAAAAAAGATTCACATGTCCTTAAGGGAAAACCTTTATAAATCCTGGGCTGCAACCTTAGCTTCTGAAATTGTCCTTAAAACAAAATGTGCAGGAGATTCTAAAAGTGCCTTTATACTTCTTTCTGCCCTTTTAGACGGAATTGATGCCGTATCGGAAGAAGAAGCCCGCCTTGGCATGCTGCGCTTTTTGTGGCGCTATCTGGGGCTTCTTGGAATTCAGCCTGACGTGCGTGAATGTATAAGCTGCGGCACAAGCCTGCTGGCAAAGGAACATCATGTCTATTTTATGGAAAACCAGAACGGCTTTGCCTGTGCAGACTGCTTTTCTTACAGTGCAGAAAGGCTGCAAAATGAATCTGCCATGTTCAGCCTGGACATTCACGGCCTTACATACCTTGCCGCCATTAATGAACTTACGCCCGGCAAAGTGCGCGAACTTATTCTTCCTGCAGAATCTGCATACAAATTAAAGCGCTTTTTATACCACTTAATAGAAAAATCCTGCGGAACCAGGCTTGAAACCTTAGAAAGCGGCGCCGGCATTTTGTAATTTTTCTGAATATGTTCTATAATAGTAGAACAGTTTCAGAAATAATTGCTTACCAGAAGATGCTACCAGAAAAGTCGCGTCAATTCGCCACGCAGAAGGCTATTGGTATCGGACTGCGCAATTTTGCTTAAGCAAAATCGCTTGCCAGCCTTCAGAGTGGCTCGGTTGCCGCTAGGCTTTTCTTACCGCATCTTCTGAAATTTTATATATTTGAAACTGGGTCTTTAATAAAACGAAAAGAATAATGTCATTCCGAACTTGTTTCGGAATCTATATTGCTAATATTAAGCCAGACCCTGAATCAAGTTCAGGGTGACAATTGATTATTCAACATGAAGTTTTTTATAGACCACATTAAATTAATATTAACAATTAAGGTATTAAAACTTGAACTGGAATAAAACTAACGTATTGAAATCAGAAGTTGAAGAACTGAAAAACAAATACAACATAGACGCCATAACGGCAAGCATCCTTATACGCCGCGGAATAAAAAAAGGCAAGGACATTTTCTATTATCTAGAAGACGACCTGCGCTATCAGCACAATCCCTTCCTCTTTGCAAATATGGAAGACGCCGTTGACAGAATCCTTGCCGCCGCAGAAAAAGACGAAAATGGCAACAGCGAAAAAGTCCTTATCTTTGGAGACAGGGACGTAGACGGAATTACTGCCACAACGGTTTTATACGAATGCCTTGTAGACATGGGCATAGACGTTCAGTGGCGCGTGCCTACAGGAGACGAAGCATACGGACTTTCCATGGAAGCAATAGACAGCTTTGCAGAACAGTTCGGCTCCCTTATAATCACCGTAGACTGCGGCATTGCCAACGTGCAGGAAGCAGCATACTGTGCAGAAAAAGGCATAGACTTAATCATAACGGATCACCATAATCCGCAGGGTATCCTTCCTGCCCCTGCCATAATACTTGATGCAAAAACAGAAGGCAGCGGCTACCCCTTTGCAGAAATTTCAGGATGTGCCTTAACTTATAAACTTGCATCAGCCTTAAGGTTCACAAAAAGCAAATGGTATAAATCAGACGTTACCCTTTTAAATACACGCACAGAAGACGATTCCATAGTCGTGGAATGTATAAAGCTTCGGAACCTTGTTCCCCTTGGCAGGCTTACGGAAACTGTAATTCCAGGTGAAAAATCCATTGCAGACACAAAGATTCCAAAGTACCTGCAGGGGCAGCTTATTTTGTGCTGGAATGCAAAAGAAAATTCCATTTTATTAAAGCAGGCTTTCGGCAACGGTGCAGATTTTAACGTCTACGGAATGGATGAAGAAATTTCAAAGTTGTTCCCTTCCCTGAAAAATGCCAGCCTTGATAAAATAAAAAAGCTTTCAAAGATTGCAAAATACGGAGACCATGAACCGACGGAAATCGGCGGCTTTTACAACATCTTTGTAACTTACGTTCAGCAGAGCTTAAAGAAAGAAAACCCTTCTTTTGTTGAAAAGGAAGAAAAGGAACTTCAGCTTGTTGCCCTTGCTGCCGTTGCAGACATAATGCCTTTGACAGACGAAAACAGAATCTTTATACGCAAAGGCCTTGAATCCATGAACAGGGGAAAAATAAGGAAAGGCTTAGGCGAACTTCTTGCAGAAATAAACCTTTACGGCAGGCGCATAAATTCCAAAGACATAGGCTGGTCAATTACGCCAAAACTCAACGCAGCAGGCAGAATGGGTCAGGCAGAAATTGCAGCAGACCTTTTTATTTCCACAGATTCTGCAATCCGTGAACAGTCTGCAAAGAAAATAATCCAGCTTAACGAAGAAAGAAAAACCTTAACCAACGATGCAGAACAGGCAACATGGGAGCAGGCAAAGGCTTCCATAGAAAACCACAGCGGAAAGCTCAGCGTTGTTTTTGACGAAAGGATATTCAAGGGAGTTTCAGGCATTCTTGCTGCACGCTATGTAGAACAGTTTGGACTGCCTTCCATCGTAATGTCTCAGGTAGACGACGTTGTAATCGGTTCCATGAGAAGCTGCCGCGGCTTTGATGTTTCTGCATTCCTTGAAAACATGAAGGACATTTTTATAAGCCATGGCGGACATGATTTTGCAGCAGGCTTTTCTTTAGAAAAAAAGAACCTGGAAAAATATCTTTCCATGATAAAGGAAAACTCTGCTTCCATTGTTTTGCAGCCTGCAGAAGAATCTTCCAAGTCCATAGATGCAGAACTTTACGCAGAACAGATGACGCCGGATTTAATAAAGATTGTAGATTTATTTGAACCTTACGGAAACGAAAATGAAAACCTGCTTTTCTTGCTGCGCAATGTTCCAATCTATTCTGCACAGATTGTAGGCAAGACAGAAAAGGCTCACCTTAAATTAATGCTAGACTGCGGCAAGACAAAGTGGCCTGCCATGTACTGGGGTGCAGGAAACCTTCTGCATACAGAAATAGAAACAGGCAGCAAGGTAGACATTCTTTTTAACGTTGAACGCAATTCCTTTAACGGAACAGAAAGCCTTCAGCTTATAATAAGGGATTTAAGAAAATCAGTTTAAGACAAAAAGGAAAAGCAAATGAAAAAATTATCTATTATATTGTTGTCAGCATTTTTAATTGCACAGAATGTTTTTGCAAGGCAGGCTGCATTCAACGGGCAGAACTATTCAATTAACTTAAGCTACAACGAAACGGCTTCCCCTGGAGACGCTGTATTCATGCGCATGAAGGTTACGCGGTCAAAGTCCGGCAAGGCAGACCTTTCTGCATTTACTGCAAGGCTAGAACTTTTTGTAGACGGCAAGGCGGTGCGTTCTTCAGATTTTTATAATCTTGGCAAGGCATCTAAGGCAGGCAAAACCATGCTTACAGGTGTTCCCCTTTCTACATGGTGGACTAAAGAAAACAAGTGCCAGCTTAAAATTGTCTACAGCATTTCAGAAGAAGAAAAAAAAGAATTTACACTTCCCTTTTATTTAGACAACAAGTCTTTCATTTCAGAAACAATTAAACTGGACGAAAGCAACACTGCCATAAAGACAGATACAAGTACAAAAAGAATGGAACAGATTTCAAGGCTTAATTCAATTCTTGAAACCATAAATCCGCAGAACGTATATTCACTTAAACCATTTAAGCTGCCTGTTGAATCTGCAAGAAGGACTTCTTATTTTTCAGACAGAAGGGTTTATGAATACACAGGCGGCAGTTCTTCTACAAGCCTGCATAACGGCATAGATTTCGGCGTTCCAACGGGAACAGAAGTGCGCTGTGCTTCAGAAGGAAAAGTTGTTCTTGCAGAAGACCGCATTTCTACGGGATTCAGCGTTGTAGTTGAACACCTGCCGGGCCTATATTCCCTTTACTACCACATGAATGAACTTAAGGTAAAGGCAGGAGACAATGTAAAAGCCGGCACACTCTTAGGCTATTCCGGTGCTACAGGCCTTGCAACGGGTCCGCACCTGCACTGGGAAGTAAGGCTTAATCTGGAAGCCGTAAACCCGGACTTCTTTACGCAGAATTTTGCGTTTGAACCTGGCGAAGACCAAAAAAATTAAATTTCTATTTTTTACAATCAGTTGTTTTCTAAAAAACCTACTATTGTTATAATAAAACATCTTTTTAAAGGAGTTAATTATGAAAAAAATTGCTTTAGTGTTGTCTGCTGCAGTTATGGCTTTTGCCTTTACAGCATGCGGCGGCTCAAAAACAGCCACAGTCAAAATCGGTATTTACGAACCGGCATCAGGAGACAACGGTGCAGGCGGTAAACAGGAAACACTCGGTGCAATCTATGCCAACGAAACAATTCCGACAGTTACTGTTGCAGGTAAGGAATACAAGGTAGAACTTGTACGCGTAGACAACGAATCTTCCAACGACAAGGCTGTTACTGCAGCATCTGAACTTGTTTCAAAGGGAGTTTCAATTGTTCTTGGTTCTTACGGTTCTGGCGTTTCCATTGCAGCAAGCGACACTTTCCTTGCAGCAGGAATTCCTGCCATCGGCGTTACATGTACAAACCCTCAGGTTACTCTCGGCAACAGCCACTACTTCCGCATCTGCTTCCTTGACCCGTTCCAGGGAACAGTTCTTGCTTCTCTTGCTAAAGAAAAGTTCGGTGCAAAAAAAGCATACGTTCTTGCTAAACTTGGAGACGACTATTCTGTAGGCCTTGCAAACTACTTTATTGAAGGATTCAAAAAGCAGGGCGGCGAAGTTGTTTACGAAACATTCCCTGAAGGAACAAGCGACTTTGCAGCATACGTTACAAACGCAAAGAACATGGGAGCAGATGTTTTCTGTTCACCTGTTTCTACAGAAGCTGCAGCACTTATCATTGAACAGGCTAACACACAGAAGCTTGGCATGCCTATTCTTGCAGGCGACACATGGGACTCTAACGTTATCCTTAACGCAGCAAAGGGAACAAATGTTGACATTAACGTTACAACATTCTTTGCAGAAGGTTCTACAGATGCTAAAGTTGCAGACTTTGTAAAGAACTTCCGCCAGTGGATTAACTCTAACCCGTCTAACCTTACAGACAACGGCGGCAACGACATTGTTGCAGCTAACCCTGTTATGGCATACGATGCTTACAATGTTGCCCTTGAAGCAATTAAGCTTGCAGGTTCAACAAAGGGAGAAGACATTATGAAGGCTCTTCCAAAGGTAAGCTACGAAGGTATTACTGGTCTTATTGAATTTAACGAAACAGGTGATGCTAAACGTGATGGTGCATACATTAAGCATGCAAACAACACGGACGGCTCATGGGAATTCGTAGCAGTTCAGAAGATTAACTAAGCAGGTTTGTCATTCCGAACTTGACAACTGTCATTCCGGGCTTGACCCGGAATCCATGCTTATAAAAAAATCCTCGGGACAAAGCCCGAGGATGACAATGCAAGCCGAGGATGACAATACCAACGTCATCCCGAACTTGTTTCAGGATCTGCTTGTATATTAATAGCGGGTATTAAAGAAGAATCAAGATAATGTCTTGATTCTTCTTTAATGTCTGATATAAAAATTATTAATGGAGTTTATTAATGGATTTTTTTAACACCAACCTTCCCTATATTCTTGCAGGTATTTCAACTGGCGGTCAGTATGCACTTATTGCCATAGGATACACCATGGTATACGGAATCCTTCGCCTGATTAACTTTGCCCATGGTGATGTTTTCATGGCATCCGGCCTTATTATGGTTTACATGTATACAAGCATGCCAATGTATATTTCAATTCCATTTACAATCCTGCTTACTGCCCTTCTTGGTTTTTCCATTGAACGCATTGCATACAAGCCATTAAGGGAAGCACCGCGCATGTCCATTATGATTTCTGCCATCGGCATGTCTTACCTTTTGCAGAACATTGCCCTTTACATTACGGGCGGACTTACAAAATACTATCCGCCAATTCCGTGGATTTCTGATCCTATTCAGATTGCTTCTGCCATGACTAAGCGCGTTACGGTCATTACTCCGTTCCTTACAATTATTCTTGTAGTTTTACTTGTCCTTCTCATTAAGCACACAAAAATCGGAATGGCAATGCGTGCCGTTTCCAAAGACTTTGAAACTTCCCAGCTTATGGGCATAAGGATTAACCGTGTCATAAGCACAACCTTTATCATCGGTTCCGTTCTTGCAGGTGCAGGCTCTTTGCTTTTCTTTTCTAATTACACAGGCGTAACTCCTACGGCGGGCGGCATGCCGGGCTTAAAGGCTTTCGTTGCTGCAGTTTTCGGCGGAATCGGTTCTATACCCGGTGCCGTTATAGGAGCCTTTGTTATCGGTATATGCGAAAACATAATCAAGGGTCTTGGCTGGACAACTTTCAGCGATGCCTTTACTTTTGTTCTTCTTATTATTGTTTTAATGTTCATGCCTACAGGTCTCTTTGGCGAAAAACAGACAGACAAGGTTTAATTTAAGGTGATGCTATGATTGATATAAACAAAAACAAAAATACAATAATCAGCTTTGGACTTCTTGCCTTGCTGTTTGCAGTAATTGCCATACTTGAGCAGGTGCTTCCAAGAACATCCATGCTTTTTACGGTCCTTAAAAAAGGTGCAATCTATGCCCTTGTTGCCGTAAGCATGAACTTATTGAACGGCTTTACAGGCCTTTTTTCTTTAGGTCAGGCAGGATTCATGCTTTTGGGTGCTTATACCTATGCAATCTTTACAATTCCTGTTGCAGCCCGTCCACAGGTTTATCAGTATTTTGACGGCGGACTTATACAGTTTACTATTCCGCTCTTTGCAGCAATGATTCTTGCAGGCCTTGTAGCAGCTTTCATTGCTTTTTTAATCGGTCTGCCTGTTCTGCGCTTAAGGTC
>JALELH010000111.1 GCA_022768865.1 Spirochaetia bacterium | reverse complement strand
GTGTTTGATTCAGGACGCTTTTCCTGGAATCTTTTTTTGAATTGCGATTCAGGCTTTGCTTTTTATTTTGAACGGGAACTTTATTTTTTTCTCACAAGAAAGACTGTTTTTTCTAAAAAAACAGCCCTAAGTTGTATATTTTTTAGAATTAGTATTGACAACTTGGGGCCTTATATGTGTTACGCTTTCCATAGTACTATGGGCATTCTGCCAATAGTACCTGCAATATAATGCTGATAATACCTGCAGCATAATGCTGATAGTACCTACAGCATCATGCCCATAGCACCTCAAGCATTCTGCGCATAGCACCTACAGCATCATGCTGATAGTACCTGCAGCATCATGCCTATAGTACCTGCAGCATTCTGCTGACAGTACCTACAGTATTCTGCCATAGAGCCTACAGTATCATGCGGATAGTCCTACATCATTCTGCCGCAGGGCCTGCAGTATCATGCTGATAGTCCTGCAGCATTCTGCCAATAGTCCATGCACATTCTTTCAACAGACCACGGACATCATATTAAAGGACGACTGCGGTTATACACCATAGTGCCGGATAAACTTCAGAATCATTAAGCACAAAAAAAGTTTACATGTGCCATCCATGGTCAATATAAAGATTTTTAAACTTTTTTTAACTTTTTCCCTGAAAAAGCGTCATTTTTTAATTTTTTACACTTATATATATAAGTATATAGTTTTTGCTGCTCCGGCGGTGTAAAACCCAACACTTATCTTATAGGAGTAAAATTATGAATGGATTAAAACCAGTAGAAGAACTTGAGCTTACAGATGACTATATGTTCATGGCTGTAATGAGAGATGAAGAAATCTGTAGGGAGCTTTTAGAACGATTGCTTAAAATCCAAATCGAGAAAGTAGAATATCCCGAATTGCAAAAAGAAATCCGGCCTTATTATGAAAGCAAGGGTGTCCGCCTGGATGTCTATGTAAAAGACAGCGACCATATCTATGACATCGAAATCCAGACCTATCATGACAAAAATCTTGCCAAGCGCACCCGTGTTTATCAGTCGATGATTGATGCTGATAATTTGATGCGCGGTCAAGATTATATTGAACTAAAAGAAAGCTTTGTAATTTTTATTACAACCTTTGATCCTTTTGGTTATGAAATGCCCGTTTATACTTTCAAGAACATCTGCAAGGAAAATAAAGAAATTATATTACAGGATGAAACTTCAAAGATATTCTTTAATGCAACGGCATACAAAAAGGAAAGTGACATTGCAATAAGGCGATTTATGGGTTATCTTTTAAATAAGGAACCCACAGATGATTTTACAAGAAAACTGGACAATCTTGTAAATTCTATTAAAAGCAATAAGCAGTTCAGAAAGGGGTATGACAATATGGGAGCAGTCTGGTATATGGATGCAAAAAGAGAAGGCATCGCTCTTGGCAGAGAACAGGGCATTTCCATCGGCAAGCAGCAGGGAATTCTTCAAAAATCACTGGATGCAGCTAAGAAACTGCTGGTAAGGGGATTGTCTGCAGAAGAAATTTCCCAGATTGTTGAACTGCCTGTAAGCCAGGTAGAACAACTTTCAAGGCAGGCAGATTAATAATTTTAACATGGGCCTGCCTTTACAGCAGGTTGCTGAAGGAACAGGACTTTCAATTGAACAAATCAGGCTGCTTGCAAAGGCATAACCGTAAAAAGCACCTTGTTTCATGGAAGTCCTGGAAAAGTGATTGGTTTAACAGATACCGATTCTTTAACTTTGTTTTTATGTTTCTATAACAGTATAGTTTTTGTATGACTAAGACCCTTTTTCACGGTTCAGAAAGAATTATAGAAAAACCACTCTACGGCTATGGTAAAATTTACAATGTGCTTATTTTCAGTGATCCACAAGCCTTTCTTTTGAAGAAATAAATTACCATGTAAAAATTACCGAAATCCGAAGCATGTATAACCCTTATCACGAAATGGACATAAGGCAGTTTTGCGACCGCATGGCAGAACTTTGCGGCATTGCTTAAACCTGCGTATTATGGCATTTGCTGCACTATTTAAACCTGCGTATTATGGCATTTTCAGTACTGTTCAAACTTGCGTATTATGGCACTTTGTGCTAGTTTTAAAGCAGGACAGTAAAAATGATTCTGGAAAGAAAAATCTATAAAAAACTGGTTGCATGGAAAGAAGAAACTCAGGGCAAAAAAGCCATTCTGCTGGAAGGTGCAAGGCGTATAGGCAAGTCTACCATTGCAGAAGAATTTGCAAAAAAAGAATACAAAAGCCATCTGCTTATTGATTTTTCTAAAGTTCCTGAAGAAGTTAAGCAATGCTTCAGTCATTTAAATAATCTGGATGATTTTTACATGCTCCTGACTTCAATTTACGGTGTTACACTTTATATCAGGGAAAGCCTTGTTATTTTTGATGAAGTTCAGCTTTTCCCACAGGCACGTTCTGCCATAAAGCATCTTGTTGCAGACGGCCGCTATGATTTTTTAGAAACAGGTTCACTGATTTCCATCAGGGAAAACGTAGCAGGAATTTTAATTCCTTCAGAAGAAAGGCATCTGAAAATGTATCCCCTTGATTTTGAAGAATTCTGCTGGGCCTTAGGAGAAAAGCCGGTTTTATCATATATCAGGGACTGCTTTGAAAAAAAAGTTCCGCTGGAACGCGGCCTGCACGAAAAAGCCATGCTCCTTTTCAGGCAGTATCTTTTAATAGGCGGAATGCCCATGAGCGTTATTGCTTTTCTGGAAAATCACAAGGACTTTGGCAAGTCAGATTTAGAAAAGCGGGACATTCTTGACCTTTACAGAACAGACATAATGAAGATACAGGGAAAATACCGCTCAAAAGTTCTTTCCATTTTTGACAGGATTCCGGGCCTGCTTTCAAGTCATGAAAAGAGGGTTATTTTAAGCGACATTGCAGACGGTTCTTCTGCAGACCAGTATACAGATACTTTTTTCTGGCTTTCAGAATCAATGATTGCAAATGAATGCAGGCGTGTAAACGACCCGGAAGTGGGCCTTTCCCTGACGGAATCTGAAACCTATATAAAATCCTACATGGCAGACACGGGTCTTTTAGTAAGCCATGCATTTGATGAAAATGAACTTCTTGAAAATGAAGTTTACCGCCAGATAATCCACGGAAAACTTAACTTTAACGAAGGCATGCTTTTTGAAAACATGATTGCACAGATGCTTACGGCTAACGGTCACCGTTTGTTTTTCTATACTCATTACGACAGCCAGAAAAAACGCAACGACATGGAAATTGATTTTATTATTTCAAACAACAGCAAGCTTAAATACAAAATATTCCCTATTGAAGTAAAATCCGGAGAACGCTATTCAACAAAATCTCTGGAACGCTTTAAGGAAAAGTATAAGGAAAGGATAGGCTGCTGCTATATAATTCATCCTAAGAATCTTGTTTTAAAAGATGACATTTTATGCATTCCGCCATACATGACCATTTGCCTATAAACAAAACCATCAGGAGAAAATTTTATGTATAACATTGTAATGGAATCTGACGAAGCAACCGTTGTTTCTGAATATACATCTAAAAAAACAAGGCGTACGGAATACCAGAGCGAAGCCGCCCTTGAAAAGCAGTTTATAAAGGACATGGAAGAACAGGGCTACGAATATCTGGACATTAAGCATGAAGACGACCTTATAGCCAACCTGCGCAGGCAGCTTGAAAGGCTTAACAGCATTACCTTTTCGGAATCTGAATGGGCAGGTTTTTTCGGCAAGTATCTTGCCAACGACATGGAAGGCATTGAAGAAAAAACAAGGCGCATTCAGGAAGATGCAGTAGAAGTTTTAGGCCGTGATGACGGTTCTGCAAAAAACATCTATTTGATAGACAAAAAGAACATACACAACAACTGCCTGCAGGTTATAAACCAGTTTACGCCGGAAGGCGGCAGGTACGAAAACCGCTACGACGTTACAATTTTAGTAAACGGCCTGCCTTTGGTTCACTGCGAATTAAAAAGGCGCGGCGTTGCACTTAAAGAAGCCTTCAACCAGATAAAGCGCTACAACCGTGACAGTTTCTGGGCAGGAGCAGGGCTTTTTGAATTCATTCAGATTTTTATAATTTCCAATGGAACGGATACTAAGTATTTTTCCAACACAACAAGAGATGCCGGCATAAAGGAACGTGAAGGCAAAAAGGGCAGCGGCAAAAAGACAAGCAATTCCTATGAATTTACCTGTTTCTGGGCAGACGCAAACAATAAAATAATCTGCGATCTTG
The DNA here is from genome assembly GCA_022768865.1 of Spirochaetia bacterium. GTDB lineage: Bacteria > Spirochaetota > Spirochaetia > Treponematales > Treponemataceae > Treponema_D. The sequence goes on along the minus strand of JALELH010000111.1, from coordinate 14,492 downwards.
AAGACTTTGCACGCACTTTTTTAGCAAAGCATACTATTTTAAATATCCTTACTAAATACTGTGTCTTTGACACAAACGACATTCTTTTAGTCATGCGTCCTTATCAGATTGCGGCAACGGAAAGAATCTTAAACAAAATCATAGTTTCTTCAAACTATCACAAGGAAGGAACAATAGACGCCGGCGGCTTTATATGGCACACTACGGGTTCCGGCAAGACATTGACTTCCTTTAAGACCGCTGTTCTTGCAAGCAAACTTGACTGCGTAGATAAGGTTTTATTTGTTGTAGACCGCAAGGACCTGGACTATCAGACCATGAAGGAATATGACAGGTTTCAGAAGGATGCTGCCAATTCCAATAAGTCCGTTGCCGTTTTAACAAGGCAGCTTGAAGACCCTGCAAAGAAAATAATCATTACTACCATTCAGAAACTTGGAATCTTTGTAAAGAAAAACAAGGGCCACCCTGTGTTCAACAGCCATATTGTCATGATTTTTGACGAATGTCACCGTTCCCAGTTTGGAGACCTTCATAAAGAAATTGTAAGGAACTTTAAGAAGTTCCATCTGTTTGGCTTTACCGGCACGCCTATTTTTGAAAAGAACGCCGGAAGCAACGGTACAGGGGGAATTAAAACAACGGAGCAGGCTTTCGGGCAGAAACTTCATACTTACACCATTGTTGATGCAATCAATGACCACAATGTTCTGCCATTCCGCATAGACTACATTAAGACCATCCGCATGAAAGACGGCGTTAAGGATAAGGACGTAGAAGGCATTGATAAAGAAGGTGCCCTGTCTTCTGATGAACGCATTAAGGCCGTAGTTTCCTACATAATTGAACACTTTGACCAGAAGACAAAGCGCAATTCCAATAAAGGCGTTTACGAATTCCGTGCCCTTACAAACATTGCAGAAAATGCCCGGGCAAAAGACCGGGACAGCGTAAGGGAAGTTAAGGAAAAGAAATACCTTTCCGGATTTAATTCCATGTTCTGCGTGCAGTCCATAGAAACGGCCGTAAAATATTATAAGGAATTTCAGAAGCAGATTGCAGATAACCCCCAGTGCGCACTTAAAGTTGGCATGATTTACAGTTTTGGTGCCAACGAAGCAGAAGACGACAACGGTTTTGTTGATGATGAAAATTCCGACGATACAACAGGACTTGATGTTGTAAGCCGTGACTATCTTGAAAGTGCCATTAAGGACTACAACAGGATGTTCCATACGGATTATGACACTTCCAGCGACAAGTTCCAGAACTATTACAAGGATATTTCCCTGCGCATGAAGAACAAGGAACTTGATATCCTTATTGTTGTAAATATGTTTTTAACGGGCTTTGATGCAACAACATTAAACACCCTGTGGGTAGATAAAAACTTAAAGATGCACGGCCTTATTCAGGCTTACAGCCGCACAAACCGCATTCTGAATTCCGTTAAGGTTTTTGGAAACATTGTGTGCTTCCGAGACCTTTCTGGTGCTACTGACGAAGCCATTGCACTTTTCGGGGACAGAAATGCAAAAGGTACAATTGTTTTAAGAAGCTTTAAGGACTACTATAACGGCTTTACTGACGAAAAGGAAAAGTATCATAAAGGCTATGCGGAACTTGTAGACGAACTTTTGCAGAAGTTCCCCCTTGCAGATTTTGATGCAGCGGTGCTTACGGAAGAAAAGCAGAAAGAATTTGTTATGCTCTTCGGTGCAATCCTGAGGATGCGCAATATCCTTACGGCCTTTGACCAGTTTGGCTCTGACACTTTGCTTAACATAGGTGTCGTGCAGGATTATCAGGGCAAGTATATTGAAATCCATGATGCACTGCGGCCTAAAGTAACGCCGGGCAAGGAAAACATCAACGACGACCTTGTTTTTGAAATGGAACTTATTAAGCAGGTGGACATAAACATTGATTATATCCTTAACCTTGTTGCAAAATATCACGAATCCAACTGCAACAATAAGCAGATTCTTGTGGACATTAAAAAGGCCATCGGCGGAAGTATAGAACTGCGCAGCAAAAAGGATTTAATAGAAGACTTTATTTCTAAAATAAACACTTCTACAGATGACATTCAGACAGACTGGATAGAATTTGTCAGGCAAAAGAAGGCAGAAGAACTTGATGCCATTATAAAGGAACTGCGCCTTAAGCCGCAGGAAACAAAGGTCTTTATGGAAAATTCTTTCCGGGACGGAGAACTGCGCACTACGGGAACAGACATGGAAAAGGTTTTGCCTGCCGTAAGCCGTTTTGGCAGTGCCGGCAGCAAAAGGGAAGACGTTAAGGAAAAGGTAATGGCCCGGCTGCAGCAGTTTTTTGAACGCTACTTTACGGTGTAGGGTTCAGCGTAAATAAGATTACATAAATAAGTTTTTGACCTTTTTTGTTCTTTTATATATGATACAGTAGAAATAAAATCTGGAGAAAACTTATGTCTTTGTCTGATTTATATAGAAAAGATTTTAATATATTTAATGCACCGGAAAATCAGGGGGTAATCTACCTTGACAATGCTGCTACGGCACAGCGCCCTAAGTGCGTTATTGATGCCATTGCAGATTTTTATAATAAGGATAATGCAAACCCTTTGCGCGGCCTTTACGGTTTAAGCGTGCGTGCTACGGACGATTATGAAAACGCCCGTGCCGTTGTAGGACAGTTTATAAATGCTGCACAGTCGGAAGAAATAGTCTTTACGCGCAATGCTTCGGAAAGCCTTAACCTTGTTGCCTATACCTATGCCATGCAGAACATTAAGGCTGGGGACGAAGTTGTAATAAGCTGCATGGAACATCATTCCAACATCCTGCCGTGGCAGATGGTATGCAAGGAAAAAAATGCCAGGCTTGTATGGCTTGAATGTGATGATCAGGCAATAATTTCTAAAGAAGAATACGAAAGCAAGATTACTGCAAAAACAAAGATTGTTTCCATTGCACAGGTAAGCAATGTTTTTGGCATTACAAACCCCGTAAAGGAAATTGCAGATTATGCACATAAAGTAAACCCGGAATGCGTTGTTGTTGTAGACGGCGCCCAGAGCACACCCCACATGAAGGTAGACGTGCAGGCACTTGGTGCAGATTTTTTTGCCTTCAGCGGACACAAGCTTTGCGGCCCTATGGGTATCGGTGCCCTTTACGGACGCATGGCTCTTTTAGAAAAAACACAGCCCTTTATGCGCGGCGGTGAAATGATTGAATACGTAACAAGGGAAGATGCTACCTATGCAGAAGTTCCCCATAAGTTTGAAGCAGGCACTGTAAATGCAAGCGGTGCCGTTGGCCTTGCTGCTGCCATAAAATATATTCAGGACATAGGTCTTGAAAAGATAGAAGAAAACGACAATAACCTTGCCAAAGTAATAATGGAAGGCCTTGCAGACTATCCTTTTGTCCACATTATAGGCAACAGGGATTACAGAAAGCACTGCGGCATTGTTACCTTTACCATTGACGGCGTGCATCCCCACGACATTGCGTCCATCCTTGATTCTGAAAAAATTGCCATACGTGCAGGCCATCACTGTGCACAGCCTTTAATGCAGAAACTTGGCGTGGGTTCTACGGCAAGGGCCAGCTGCTATTTTTATAATACGGAAGAAGAATGCCGTAAGTTTACAGAAAAGGTTAAGCTTGTGCGCCAGTGGATGGGCTATAAGGACTAAACTAATACAGGTGAAAATATGGATTTAAAAGCACTTTATCAGGAAATATTAAACGAACATAATCTTAACCCTAACAACCGCGGCAAAACGGAAGGTGCAAATTTTGTTTTGCGTGGCGTAAACCCAAGCTGCGGTGATGACATTACCCTGAATCTTAAGGTAGATGACAAGGGCATTATTACGGAAGGAACTTTTACAGGTTCCGGCTGTGCCATAAGTCAGGCAAGCGTAGACATGATGCTTGATAACGTAATAGGCAAGACAAAGGAAGAAGCGCTGCGCCTTGCTTCTCTTTTTATGGACATGATAAAGGGCAAGGCAGAAGGCGATGCCCTTGAAGATTTGGATGAAGCAGCAAGCCTGCAGAACATAAGCAAGATGCCTGCCCGCGTTAAGTGTGCTGTTTTAGGCTGGCATACAATGGAAGAAATGCTTAAAAACGGAAAGACTACTGCTACAGGAACAGCAGAACACTGTTCAATAGAAGGAATGTAAAATGAAAACAGATGTTGTAAGGGTATTGTTAAAGCCAAAGGAAGACAGGGAAATTAATCAGGGATTTCCTTGGGTTTTTGATAACGAAATTGGTTCAGTAAAATTCAATGCAAAGGACGGCAGCGGAATAAAGACTGCCAGCCTTGAAGATTGCCAGGTAGAAGACGGTTCTGTAGTTGAAGTTTGCACAAGTGCCGGCGGCTTTTTAGGAACAGGAATCATAAACAGAAAGTCTAAGATTACAATCCGCATCTTCAGCCGTGAACATGCAGACAAAATAATGGAAGATACTTTTGCTTACTGGGATAAGGTTATCCGCAATGCAGTAAACATCCGTGCCTTAAGCTTTACGGACTATGACAGCTGCCGCCTTGTTTTTGCAGAGGCTGATTTTGTTCCTGGCTTTATCTGCGAACGCTATGTTGATGACGGTCATGTTTACCTTGTTGTTCAGTTCCTTGCCCTTGCATGTGAAGTGTTCAGAAAGGAAATTTTAAAAGCCCTTGAAAATACATGTAAGCCTTGCGCAATTTTTGAACGCAGCGATGCTCAGGTGCGTGAAAAGGAAGGCCTTGAAGAAAAGTCCGGATGGATTGGCAAGGCAGGCAAAGAAATAATTACCATTACGGAAAACGAAATTAAAATAGAAGTAGACATTGCACACGGACAGAAAACAGGTTACTTCCTTGACCAGAAGTTTAACCGTGCACGTGTTGCACAGTTCTGCCACGGCAAGAAAGTTCTTGATACTTTTACACACACGGGTGCCTTTGGACTTAATGCATTTAAGGCAGGTGCCAGGGAAGTTGTAAGCGTTGATATTTCAGAAGATGCCGTAAATCTTGTAGAACGCAATATAAAAAACAACGGTGCAGAAAAAGTTGTAAAGGCTGTCTGTGCTGATGTTTTTGATGTATTAAAGAAATACGAAACAGACGGGGAAAAGTTTGATGTAATAATCCTAGACCCGCCTGCATTTACTAAGAAGGCAAAGTCCATAGAAAAGGCTTACGGCGGCTATAAGGAAATTAACCTTAGGGCCATGAGGATTTTAAACGAAGGCGGCATTCTTGTAACCTGTTCCTGCTCCCACTATTTTGACGAAAATACTTTTTACGACATGATTATGCACGCCGCAAAAGACAGCCACAAAAGGGTGCAGGTTCTGGAAAAACGCGGTGCTGCTCCTGACCATCCGATTCTTCTCGGCTATCCAAAAAGCGAATACCTTAAGTGTGCCATATGCAGGGTTCTGTAAACACGGTTGTGCTTCTTGGACCAACGGCTACAGGTAAAACATGGCTTGGGGTTCAGCTGGCACGGCATTTCGGCTGGGAAATTATTTCTGCTGATTCGCGTCAGGTTTATAAAGGCCTTGACCTTGGCAGCGGAAAAGACATCGGCGAATATTCTGAAGGCGGAAGTGCCGTTCCTTATCATTTAATAGACATTACTACTCTTGCAAGTGAATACAATGTTTTTAACTTTCAGCAGGATTTTTACAGGCTTTTTGCAGAAAACCGGAAGCAGGATAAAATGTCCTTTATTGTTGGCGGCACGGGCATGTATGTTGATTCCGTTGTGCGCCAGTATGATTTAATTCCCGTTCCTGAAAATAAGGAACTTCATGCAAGGCTTATGGAAACTCCTTTAGAAGAACTTGCAAAGGAACTTCTTGCATTAAAGCCTGACCTGCACAACAAAAGCGACCTTGTGCTTAAAGACCGTGTTGTAAAGGCACTGGGAAATTGAACTGTTTAAAAATTCCCCGGAAGGAAAAGAAGTTATAGCAGAAAAGAATGCCCGGCCAAAAGTTGTGCCTTTTGTAATAGGCAATACCATTGACCGCAACCAGCTTAGAAGCAATATAGAAAAGCGTCTGTTTGAACGCCTTGATCAGGGAATGATAGAAGAAGTTGAAAGCCTTCATAAAGAATTTTCATGGGAACGCCTTGAAAAGCTGGGCCTTGAATACCGCTACGTAAGTTTGTTTCTTGAAGGTAAGATTCAGTCTAAAAAAGAAATGACGGATGAACTTTATCATGCCATCTGCCAGTTTGCTAAAAGGCAGGAAACCTGGTTCCGCGGCATGGAAAGAAAAGGTGTTAAAATCCACTGGCTGCCTGAAGAAAATAATAAGCAGGTTAAGCTTAATGCAGCCATTGATTTGCTGGATTCTAATTTAAAGTAAAAGCCTAGATGTTTGCTGCCATTCTGTCTTCTGCAGTTTCAATTTTTGTAAGATAGCCTGTCCTGATGCATGAATCAAACAATGATTTAGAAATGAAGTCTGTTGTAACTTCGTCATAGCCGTCTTTGTCGCGGACAATTTTTACAACGTATCCGTCTTCTGTTTCTTTTACGATTGTCATGTAGTCGCTTGAGTTTCCGATGCTTTTAAGTGTGTAGTATGCCATATTTTACCCCTCTAAAAAAATCTTTTTGATTTACAAAATATCAGCTTTTTTCACCTGAACCTTTAAAGTCCATATTTATATTTTCGGTTTTTTGAGATAATTGTTTAGTGTTTTATTGCTTTAGTGTAAGATGACAGTATGGATTTTTTTGATGCACATTTTCATTTAATTCCTTCTTCGGATGTTTGCGGCAAAGATGTTGTTTTGGATTTTTATAAAGGCAATAACCTTGCCATTACCTGTGCTCACAGCCCGGAAGAATTTATAAAGCAGGATAACTTTATAAAGGAAAATGGTCTTGAAAAAAATATCTTGCAGTCTTTTGGCATTCATCCACAGATGCCTGTTGTTTCCTATGGAGATTTCCTTGAAGACCTTTTAAAAGAAAACAAAATCAAGTTTATCGGTGAATGCGGCTATGATTTGTTTACACCGGAGTTTAAGTCCCAGGAAATGATGCAGAGGGAAGCCTTTAATGCTTGCCTTGAACTTGCAGCAAAATACCATGTTCCTTTAATTGTTCATAACAGAAAGGCGCTGGATTTAATGTTTAAAAGCATAGGGGAATTAAAAAACGTTCCCCTTGTTCTGTTTCATTCATTTGCATTTTCTGCAAGGGAAGCCTTTTCTATTTTGAACCACAATGTAAACGGATATTTTTCTTTTTCCAAGCAGATATTAAACGGCAATAAAAAGTCCATTTCCTGCATAAAGGAACTTCCTTTAGACAGATTGTTTTTAGAAACAGATGCGCCATATCAGACATTAAAAGGCGAACGCTATACACTGCCGTCAGAAATTGAAAAAGTTTACAGGGCAGCGGCAGAAATAAAACAAATTCCCCTTGAAACACTATGCAATGAAACAATGGAAAACGCTCAAAAAATATTTATTTAGAGGATGTTTTCTTTTTTGTTTTAGTAGTTTCTTTCTTTGCTGCCGGCTTTTTTTCAACGGCTGATCTTTTTCTTGTTTTTGGTTTTTTTTCTGCAGCAGGTTGTTCAGCCTTAAATACAGAAAGTTTTTCTGCTGCAGGTTCTTCAGCCTTAACCAAAGGAAGTTCTTCTTCCGGTTCAATATTGATTACGCGTTTGTTTTGCTTAATCTTAAACATAAAATAAGGCTGCCATATTTTGTAAAGGGAATAAACCATAAAGGCAAGGACTGCCAGGGCAAGGACAGTTACAAACCAGTCGCCGTATTGTGCATACACCGTCATCTGCCTTTTATAAATCGGAATGGAACAGGCAAGGGTGTCTTCCGTAAATAAAGGTAGGTCTGCAAGGATTTTACCTGCCGGGTTTACGACAGCCGTATAGCCGGAATTGGCACACCTGACTAAAGTTGTCCTGAATTCAATTGCACGGTAACTTGCAACTATAAAATGCTGTATTTCAGATGACCGTGTCTTGGACCAGGAATCGTTTGTAATGTTCAGGAAAATTTCACTGCCCATGCCGTAGAGGTTCCTGCAAACAGAGGGAAAGGCATCTTCAAAGCATATTGGCGTTGTAAAGCTTAACTTTGTATTAGGGTTTGGTGCAGCACCGTTTATGTATGTTTCTGCTTTTCTTTCATCGGCAAAGCCTTCTTCGTCAAGTTCTATTGTTTCAAAAAGCCTGTGGCCTGTGCTAACCGGCGGTACTTCCTGCAAATGTATTTTAAGTGGAATTTTAAAAAGCACATACTGAAACCCGGATGTAAGGGTAGAATCTAAGCCTATGATGTTCTTTGCAAAATGATTCATAAGCACGTTGTCGTAAAAAGGAATCTTTTCTGCAAATGGCACAAGCTGTATTTTTCCATAGAAGCCTGAATATGTGCCTTCTTTGTCAAAGAGGATTGCCGTGTTTACAACCTGCCTTTTTTTATAGTTTATGCGTGCCATGCCGCCTATAAGAAAAGGAACGTGGGTGTTTTCAATAAAGTCGTGCAATGATTCTTCTTCCGGGAACCGTGAATAATAATATCTAGCTGCAGGAAAACTTTTGCCAAGGACGCCTTCGCTCCATACAACTAAATCTGTTTCCTTGTCTTCTTCTGCCAGGGTTTCAATTCCTTTTTGTGTAAGGCGTTTAGAAACTTCAATGGACTGTCTGTCTCCGCCTTCCCACGGGTCTACATTCTGCTGGACTAAAACTGCATTAAAGAATTTTTCAGGAATGCGCGGAATTAAATACTGAAAGATTCCGTATGTTCCTGTCAGTGCAAAAAGAGCAACGGTAAAATACAGTGCCTGAGCGTAATTGGAAACTGTCTTTTTAGAAGCATTGGAATTTATGAGCAGAATGCCTTCTGCAATAAGGGCAGAGAATACTGCATAGATAAAGGTAATTCCGTAAGTTCCGGCAATGTCTGCAATCTGTGTAAAAATGTTCCATCTGTATGCTGCCATGGAAACTGTTCCCCATGGGTAGCCCATTGCACCAACAGATTTTTCGTATTCGTAAAGAACCCAGACGGAAGCAAACCATAAGATTCTTTTAAATATGGAATAGGAATCTGCACCTGATTTTTCTTTTAAGGCCTTGTCTTTTTTGAAGGCTGACGGGTAAGCAAAGGCAATTATTCCCATCATTCCGCCTTCAAAGGCTGTTCCTGCTGCACTTGCGCCTAAGGTAAAGGCAGCAAAGCCGTGAAAGTTTGCAAGCCAGTAACTTGAAATTAAATGAACTGTAAGTATCTGGATGAAAAATAAGACAAAAGATTCTTTATATGATTTTGCGTTGTAAAGTGCAATATAAAGTGGCGAAAGGCAAAACAAAGCAAGAAAAGGAGAGCCGTATGGTATGAATTCATTTGCAATGGCAAAGCCTTCAATGACACCGGAAAATACAGCATAAAAAACTTGTAAAACCGCAAAATTCATTGTATTATTCTATTAGTATATATAGAAAATTTCAACATTTTCAGTATTTAAAAAAGGGGAGGAATATCACGTGAATAAAGTTCCAAGTGATAATGTTTTATGCGATAAAGTCATTGAAGAGCATAAAAAAGAATATGGTAAAAAGCCTGAAGTTATTGCACAGGCTCCCGGCAGATTCCATCTTTGTGGTGAACATTCCTGGATTTTCAGGGATAAGACCCTTTCCATGGCAGTGAATCTTCCTGTCTATGTTTCAGGTTCACTCCGCGATGATGAAACCTTTAAATTTAATTTTGTTCAGCTTGAAGAAAAAAAGCATGCAAACCTTACATCATTAAAATTAAAAAAAGAAGACAAATGGGCCAATTCCGTAAAGTCTGTTCTTTATGGCTTTACAAGCTGCAATTTTAAACTTAAGGGCATTGATTTTACAATCTATACTGACATTCTTCCTTCTGCAGGCTTTGGCATTACAACTGCCATTAAGCTTGCTTCTGCATGGGTTATCCGTGAACTTTGCGGACTAAAGTGCAGCCAGGAACAGATGCTTAAGGTAATGGACAGGGCAAACCGCAATTACTACGGAACAGACAATCACTGTGCAGATACATACGCTGCAATTTTTTCTAAGGAAAACAGCCTTGTTCTTACGGACTATGCAGAAAAAGCATGGGAAATAATTCCCTTTAATTTTAAAGATAAGGTTGTTGTCCTTACGGATGCAAGTGTTCCCCGTATTGTTACATGGAATGAAGACAGCCTTATGCAGCCGGAAAATGTTCTTCTTCTTGGAGAATTAAAGAACCGCAAGTCTAATGTTTACGGTGGCTGGCAGTATGAAGAAAACCCTTCTGAGTTAAACGAAGTTTTGAGCGTTGTAAATGAAGATACAAAAAGACGCCTTATGTGCGTTATGCGTGAACATAAATGCGTTTTAGACTGTGTTTCCGGCCTTCAGAAAAATGACTTTGCCTTTTTTGCACGTGCCGTAAACCGCAGCCACGATAACATGAAGGAATATGAAATTTCATGTCCTGAAATTGACTGGATTATTAAGCGTGTGCGCACTTTGGACGAAAAGCCTGATGATTTGCGCACGCCTGTAAACTGCGGCAGAATTACAGGCAAGGGTTTTGGACGCGGTGTTTACACAGTCCTTAGAAAAGAAGATTTAGACAAATATAAGGAACGCCTTGAAGAATACGAACGTATTTTTGGCTTTAATGCACATTGTTATGAAGTTAAGCCCTGCAAAGGAGTTCACCTTATATGAAAGTTCTTTTAGCCAACGACGACGGAATCAATGCGCCGGGAATAGCCGCCCTTGCTAAAAGATTCAGCATGGAACATGAAGTTTACATTGTTGCGCCTGCCGCAAACAAATCAGGTGCTTCAAGTTCAATTACGGTAAATGTTCCCCATGTCCTAGAAAAAAAATCAGATGGTGCCCTTGCTTCAGTTGCAGCTTACAGCCTTGACGGCACTCCTGTAGATTGCGTATTAAGTGGTGTAAACGGAACTTATATTCCGGATGTTGATGTAGTAATTTCAGGTATTAACGACGGACCAAATATCGGCTCTGATGTTATTTTTTCAGGAACATGCGGTGCAGCACGCTATGCTTCCATGATGGGAATTCCCGGCATTGCCTTAAGCGTAGATACAACTTCTTTCAGGGCTCCTGAAGATAGGTCTGGTGACCTTTATTTTGATTCCCTTGCAGATTTTGCCTGCAAGAACCTTAACAGGCTTATTGAACTTTGCGGAGAAAGAAAACTTTACAATGACCGTTATATTTACGACTGCTTTGTAAACATTAATTCTCCGTGCCTTAAAGTTTATAAGGGCGTAAAGCTTACGTCGCCAAGTTTAAGGCGCTATTACGATGTAATTCAGCTGGAAAAGGAAAGTGAAAGCCGCTTCCTTTCTAAATGCGTTGGAGAATTTAAATGTTTCAGCTATGGCGGTGAAGATGCTGACTATAAGGCTACAGGCAGCGGTTATGTTTCCGTAAGTTCTGTTTATACGGAAGTCAGGGCTGTGGACTTGAGCGGAAAGGAAAATAGTTTTATTCTATAAGCAAATCAACTAATTTTAATTCTTTGTTTGGGTGGGAAAATATGGCAGAGAATGTTTTAAACGAAGGTCTTTTACTCTATAAAAGCGGGAATTATTCTAATGCCCTTGCTTATTTTATTTCGTTGCCGGATGATTGCGGCGCAGACCCTATAGACCTGGCATATTATTTAGGTCTCTGTTATTCAAAGTTAAAGCGCTATGATGATGCACTTCTTTATCTTGAACAGGTGGTTACGGATTCCAACGAAAGAAAAGATCTTTCAGAAAAGGAACAGGAAAGAATCCTTCAGTGCCGTTATCTGCTTGCTGTTTTATATTGTTTAAGCGGCAGAAAAAAGCTTGCAGACTTTGAATTAAATAAACTTCTTGATATAGGCTATAAAACTGCATCAGTCTACGCATCTTTGGCTTACATTGCATGGGAGCAGGGCAATACGGGTCTTTCCTGCGAATATTATGAAAAAGCACTTTCTTATGACGGTGATAATCCTACAGCGCTTAACGGCATGGGCTATGTTTTGGCCTGCGAAGGCAATGACTTAACAAAGGCTTTAAGCTGCTGTAAAAAGGCACTGGATATTCTTCCGGACAGCGCAGCGTGTCTAGACAGTTTGGGCTGGGTTTATTTTAAAATGGGACTTTATGCAGAAGCTAAAAAATATCTTGAGAGGGCAAAAAAAGAAGACAGCGGCAATACAATCATAATGGATCACCTTGCTGAACTTGCCAATGCCGAACAAATATAAAAGGATAATTTATGAAAAAATCATTTGCCATATTAACTTCGTTTTTACTTTTAACTGCATTTTCTTTTGGTCAGGTAAACCTTAAGGATACTGTCCGTGATGAAAATTCAGATACACGGTCTGCAAGTTCTGGTTTTGCAGAAGAAGAATTCCGTCGTGGCGTTCAAAGCTATTACAGAGGCTTTTTTAACGAAAGCATAATGGAATTTGAAAAGGCCCTTTCTTATCTTCCAGGTGAACCTTTGATTCTGGACTGGCTTGGAAAAGCCTATTACCGTGCAGGTATTGAAGGTGCTGCACTTCAGCAGTGGAACTATGCAATAGATTCCGGTTACGGCGACATCCTGCTTCAGAACAGGGTAGAGATTGTAAGCAACAGGCGTGTAACGGAAACAGAATACGGATTTACACAGCGTTATACGGAATCCGGAACTTTCCCTAATAAAAACGGAAACAATCTGATTTACAGTCAGCCTGTTTCTTCCCTTGCAAATTCAGACGGTTCCATCTGGGTTGTAGCTTACGGCACAAATGAACTTTTAAAGTTCAATGTAAACGGTGTTGTTGTAAAAAAGACCGGCGGACCTATTAACGGTTTTGACCGTCCTAAAGACATAATCAGGCTTAAAAACGGAAACCTTGCCGTCAGCGAAAGTGCAGGAGACAGGATTTCTATTTTAAATTCTGAGGGCGGATTTATAAAATACATTGGCTCTAAAGGAAGAAACATAGGGCAGCTTGTAGGCCCTGAATATCTTGCAGAAGATGAATTCGGCAATATTTATGTTACGGAATTCGGCAACGACCGTGTTTCTGTTTTTGATTCTGAAGGCAACGGTCTTCTTTTCTTCGGCGGAAAGTCTTCTGATTTTGCCGGCTTAAAGTCTCCTACGGGAATTGCCGTTGTTGATGGCAGGGTTTTTGTTGCAGACAGTGTTCTTGGCGGCATTTACGAATTTGACAGGGCAGGCAACTATACCGGTGTTTTTGTAAACGACAAGACTTTTGCTCGTCCGGAAAGCATAAAGCCATGGGGAACCCATCTTCTTGTTACGGATAAAAATAAAATTTATGCCGTTGATGTTTCTGACGGTTCTGTCTATGAAAATTCCGTAATAGGCAAAGGCAGGAACCTTATTACAAGTGCGGCCGGAGACAGAAACGGAAACCTTATTGTTACGGATTTTAAGGCAAATGAAATTTACGTTATGTCTAAAATGACTGAACTTGTTGGCGGTTTTTATGTTCAGTTTGAAAGGGTAATTTCTGATAACTTCCCGGAAGTTACTGTAGAAGTGCGTGTTGAAAACAGAAGGCGCCAGCCTGTAGTCGGCCTTGAACGTTCCAACTTTTTTATTACGGAAAACAAAAAGCCTGTTGAATTTGAACTTACTGGCCAGGCAAACAACAACGACATTGCAGATATTACGATTCTTATAGACAGAAGTTTTTCCATGAAAGCCTACGAAGAAAACCTTAATGCTGCAGTCCGTGAAATTACTGCATCCATGAACGGCAGGGGAACGGTTTCTATTGTAAGTGCAGGTGCTGTTCCTGTTCAGGAATTTAAAGGAAACCCGGCACAGCTTTCTGATTTTTCTGCTAAGGCGTTAAAGTGTCCTTATGCAGCCACTGTTGCTTCTGACCTTGCCATTAGGCTTGCTTCCAACGGCCTTATAAATGCAGAAAAGAAACGCGGCATTATCTTTATTACTGCAGGCGGATCATCTGGTTTAACTTATACCCAGTATAGCCTTTCTGATTTAACGGCCTACATGAATAACAATGCAATTTCTTTCAGTACAATTCAGCTTACGCAGTCTGCCCTGTCTGATGAAACAAAATACATTACGGATGATACGGCAGGTTCTTCCTATTACATTTACCGCCCGGAAGGTTTAGGCAGTGTGGTTTCAGATATTATAAGCCTGCCTTCAGGACTTTACCAGCTTAAGTATACTTCAAGCCTTTCTACAGAGTATGGAAGAAAATATCTGCCCGTAGAAATAGAAACCTATCTTCTTAATCGATCGGGCCGCGATGAGACTGGCTATTTTGCTCCCCTCCAGTAGTGTCTTCAGGAGTGTAATAATTTCCTAAAGCCTTGCGGTTAACGTCAATAAGCCTTGCCTTTCTTAACTTAAGGGCAGGGTTTTTGCTTTCCATATTGAATATGGCTTTTTCTACCTTTGCCTTTTTTG
>JALELH010000108.1 GCA_022768865.1 Spirochaetia bacterium | reverse complement strand
GAAGTATACTTTGGTGTACGTCCAGAAGACCTTGCATACACAGAAGCTCCGGCTGCAGAAAACAACATGCAGATGAAGGTTTCTAACAAGGAACCTCTTGGTGCAGAAACACATGTATTCCTTTCTTCTAAGAGCCAGTGTGTTGTTGCCCGTGTTCTTTCTTCAGCTAAGAATGAATTCAAGATTGGCGAAACAGTTAACTTCGTTCCAGCTATGGAAAGATGCAAGTTCTTCGTTAAGAACACAGAAGATCTTTCTAAAGAAGTAAACATTTGCGAAAAGGATAAGATTTCTTCTCCTTGGCTCAAGAATGCTCTTACTGGTGAAGTTGGCTACAAGGTAGCTATCGGTTCAGAAATCAGAAAATAAGTTACACGGGGTTGTCTAAAAATAACCGTCAGACTGAATCAGTTTTGGAATGACACTAGTGGTTAACCTTAAAAGAAAACCCCATGTAATACTGTTTTATGGTATGAAAGCATCGTCAGTTTTTCTGGCGGTGCTTTTTTTTATTGATTTTAGTCTTTTCGTTTATTCTTTTTTTTATTAAAATATTTTCATGCTAAAAGTTAATTCAGTTGTAATCTATAAGAACTCTGCTGCCGTAATTTCTGCTGTTCAGGATAATGGCAAATATACAGTAAAATTCCGCAGTGCGCCTGCAACGGCTACAAAAAAGGCGGTGTATGGAGAACAGAATGTCCGCGAAAAAGATGTAATTCTCCTTCATGAAGGGCCGTGTTCTTCCCTTGAAAAAGTTCTTGCCTTTGCAGAAGAAAAATGTCCTCTTGCAGAAAATATCTATAACCTTGACGAAAAAAGTGAAATTGGCCTTCTTGTAAAGGACTGCTATGAACTGCTTGCATCCGATGATGAAACAAAAAATTCTTCTTTTGATTTTTCAGAACTTGTTTCTCTTTTTTATGATGATTTTTCTGCCGATGTAAGCTACGGTCTTTTCTGTGCCTTAAAAAACACTATCTGGTTTAATCAGAATCTTAAGGAACAGATGAACGGCAGGCTTGTTTTTACCTTACGTTCACAGGAAGAAATTGATTCCATGATAAAAAAGGCTGATGCAAAAGGTAAGGAAGCAGAACTTCGTGCTGCATTTTTGGAACGCCTTAAGCAGAATAAGCTATTGCCTGAAGATTCCATTTACATGGGCGATGTTGAAGCCCTTGCACTTGGCAAAACCGATAAAAGCCGGACAATGCACGATGCAGGCCTTAAAGAAACTGTAGAACGTGCCCACAAACTTCTTCTTGATACAGGTATCTGGGATATTACAAGAAACCCTTATCCTGTGCGGTGGGGACTTTCCATGAAAAGTGCTTCAGAATCCCTTGCTTCTCCGCCGCTGGAAGAACGCTACGAAGTTCCTGGCGTAAGCTATGCCATTGATGCAGAAAATTCCGCAGACCCGGATGATGCAGTTGCCTATGATGGCAAATATTACTGGGTTCATATTGCAGACCCTGCAAGTACTGTTATGCCGGATTCTTCAATAGATAAGGCTGCCAGGGAGCGCGGTGCAACTTTATATATTCCTGAAGGTGCTGCCCGCATGCTTTGTGAAGATGCCCTTGAAGATTATGCCCTTGGGTTAAAGGAAAAAAGCAATGCCCTTTCTTTCAGGCTTCTTCTTGATGATAATGCAAATGTCCTTGAATGTGCCGTTATGAAAACCATAGTTGATGTAAAGCGTCTTTCATATAAAAGTGCAGAGGAAAAGAAAGACAGTGCAGAACTTAAGCCTCTTTTTGAAATTGCCCGTAAAAATATTGATAAAAGAAACAAGGCCGGTGCTGTTCAGATTACAATGCCGGAAGTTCATGTATGTGTAGATAAGGATACAAAAAAAGTTTCAATCATAAAAGATGAAAAATACGAAAGCAACGAAATGATCAGGGAACTGATGCTTTTAGCCGGCGAAGGTGCTGCAAAATTTGCTTTCCAGAATAATATTCCTTTTCCTTATGTAAGTCAGGAAGAGCCACAGATTCCCGATGAAATTCCTGAAGGACTTGCCGGACAGTTCCGCCTAAGAAGGTGTATGAGAAAGCGTTCTGTAGGCGTTACGCCTGGAATGCACTGCGGTCTTGGCCTGCACATGTACAGCCAGGTTACAAGCCCCTTGCGCCGTTATGGTGACCTTATTTCTCATGAACAGTTAAGGGCTTTTATAGACGGCAGAAAACTTCTGGATAAAGATACAATGCTTATGAGGATTTCTGAAGGTGATGCCGGGGCTATGGCTGCGCGTAAGTCAGAAAGAAACAGCAACCTTCACTGGACACTGGTTTATCTTTTGCAGAATCCTGATTGGACAGGAGATGCTGTCTGTGTTTCCATTGCAGAGGGCAAACTGCCGCAGTTTTGTATTCCGGAACTTGCACAGGAAGCATTTTTTGATGTTCCCGGTGGTGTTGAACTTAATCAGGTTGTAAAAGTTAAGGTAAGCCGCATAAACCTTCCGGAACTTCAGGTTGAATTTGTAGTTGTCTAGTATAAGCCTTATTCAATTTAGGAGTATGATTTATGTGTGGCTATAAATACAAACTATAACTAATAATAAGTTTATTATAATTTACCTTAGGCCATGCCTTGATTATAGTTAAAGGCACGCCTTTAAGGCAAAATTTATAATTCAATATATATGGAGACAAAGATGTCAGAAATTGAAACAAAATGTATTCATGCAGGTTATGAACCAAAAAACGGCGAACCACGCATGATTCCAATAATTCAGAGCACAACTTTTAAATATGATTCCAGTGCAGACATGGGCAAGCTTTTTGACCTTGAAGCAGACGGATATTTTTATACAAGGCTTGCAAATCCTACAAACGATTATGTGGCAAAAAAAATCTGTGCTTTGGAAGGCGGAACTGCTGCAATTTTGACTTCATCAGGTCAGGCTGCAAATCTTATGGCTGTGTTTAATCTTGCATCTGCAGGCGACCACGTTATTGCTTCATCTGCAATTTACGGCGGAACATTCAATCTTTTTAACGTTACAATGCGCAAAATGGGCATTGATTTTACTTTTGTAAATCCGGACTGTTCAGAAGAAGAACTTAATGCTGCATTTAAGCCTAATACCAAAGTAGTTTTTGGCGAAACTATTGCAAATCCTTCTCTGGTTGTTTTTGATTTTGAAAAGTTTGCAAAGGCAGCACACAGTCACGGTGTTCCCCTTATTGTAGACAACACTTTTGCAACTCCTGTAAACTGCCGTCCTTTTGAATGGGGTGCAGACATTGTAACTCATTCCACAACAAAATATATGGACGGTCACGATGCAACCGTTGGCGGCTGTATCGTAGACAGCGGAAAATTTGACTGGATGGCTCATAAAGAAAAATTTCCTGGACTTTGCACGGCGGATGAAAGTTACCACGGAATTACCTATGCAGAAAAGTTCGGTCAGGGCGGTGCTTTTATTACAAAGTGCATGGCTCAGCTTATGCGCGACTTTGGCTGTGTTCCGTCTCCTATGAATTCCTATCTTCTTAATCTTGGTCTTGAATCCCTTCCTTTAAGGGTAGAACGTCATGTTGCCAATGCTGTTGCCATAGCCAGGTTCCTTAAAAATCATCCTAATGTTGATTGGGTTAATTATCCTGGCCTTGAAGGTGACAAATATTATGACATTGCAAAAAAATATATGCCAAAAGGAACCTGCGGCGTAATCAGTTTTGGCGTTAAGGGCGGAAGAAAAGCAGCAGAGGACTTTATGGGAAAGCTTAAAATTGGTATGATAGCAACACACGTTGCAGACAGCCATACTTGCGTTCTGCATCCGGCAAGTGCTACGCACCGTCAGCTTTCTGATCAGGAACTTATTGACTGTGGCGTAAGGCCGGATATGGTTCGTCTTTCTGTAGGTGTTGAAAACGTAGAAGATATTATTGCAGATTTGAAGAACGCCCTTGAAAATTAATTTGAGTTTTCCGGCTGTCTGAATCCTGATTGCGTAAATATTTATTTTTGGAGATATTACAATGATTGTTGTTCTTAAGAATGGTTTTGGCGAATCTAAAATTAATGATTTCATCAGTGACATTAAATCAAAAGGTCTGGATTGTCATATTGTTAAAGGTGTTGAAAAGACTATTGTAGGTCTTTTAGGAGACACTTCAAAGTTTGATCCACGTGATTTTTTAAGTAATGAAATTGTAGAAAGTGCAGAACGTGTTTCTTCTCCATATAAAATGGCCAGCCGTGAATTCCATCCTGATAACACAGTCATTGAAATCGGCGGAAATCAGACAGGCGTGACTCCCTGCTTAATCGGCGACGGTAAAACAGTTCCTGTAATTGCAGGACCATGTGCCGTAGAAGGGGAAGAACAGATTTTAAATGCAGCACGTGCCGTAAAGGCATCCGGTGCAAGGATTCTCAGAGGCGGTGCATATAAGCCAAGAACTTCTCCATATAGTTTTCAGGGAATGGGCAAAGACGGCATCAGGCTTCTTGAACTTGCAAAAAAAGAAACGGGTCTTCCAATCTGCACGGAACTTATGGCAATCAGCGAAATCGGAAATTTCCATAATGTAGATTTAATTCAGATAGGAGCAAGAAACTTTCAGAACTTTGACTTGCTTAAGGAACTTGGACGTTTTGGAAAACCTGTTTTGCTTAAGCGCGGTCTTTCCGGAACAATTCAGGAACTTCTTATGTCTGCCGAATACATTATGGCAAACGGAAATGAAAATGTAATTCTTTGCGAACGCGGCATCCGCACTTACGATTCATATACAAGAAATTGTCTTGATGTAAGTGCCGTTCCATACCTCCATAAAGTAAGCCACCTGCCTGTTGTTCTTGATCCAAGTCATGCTTCAGGAATCAGATGGATGGTTGGAACTTTGGCATGCGCTTCTGTTGCTGCAGGTTGTGACGGTCTTGAAATTGAAGTTCACTGTAATCCTGAAAAAGCATGGAGCGATGCTTCCCAGCAGCTTAATCCTTCTATGTTTGACGAACTTATGAAAAAACTTGGAAAGTATGCTGCTGTAGAAAATAAAACAATGTAAATTATGAAAAAACTTAGCGAACTTACTTACGGAATTGTTGGTCTTGGGTTAATGGGCGGTTCCATTGCAAAGTCTATCCGCCAGAATATTCTTTGCACAAGTGAATCAAAAGGTAAAATTCTTGCTTCTACAAGGAACGCTGCTGCCCTTGAACTTGCAAAAAAAGAACATGTTCTGGATGATTTTGATACTCTTGATACAGTTGACGAACTGCTTCGGCAGTGTGATTTTGTCTTTGTATGTTTTTATCCCCACATGACCGTTGATTTTCTTGCAGCTCATAAAAATTCTTTTAAGAAAGATTCAATTGTAACTGACATTAACGGCGTAAAGGCTGAAATATTTGACCGCATTACAGAAATTGAAAGCGGTAACTTTGATTTTATTCCGGGACACCCTATGGCAGGAGGAGAAAAAGAAGGCTATTCTGCAAGTAACGCTGCATTTTTTAAAAATCATAACTACATTATTATGCCGTTGAAAAGCAATAAGGCAGATGATATTGAACAGTTTAAGCGTCTTATTACTGAAATGGGATTTACTCAGATTGTTGAAACTGACGGCAGGGTTCATGACCATAAGATTGCCTTTACGTCTCAGCTTTGTCATGTCATAGCAAGTGCTCTTGTAAATAGTGCAGAAGATGCAAAGGTTACTCAGTTTGGCGGCGGCAGTTTTGAAGACCTTACCCGCATTGCCATGATTAATGCTCCTTTATGGACTGAACTTTTTCTTTCCAATAAGGCTGAACTTCTTGGCCATATTGAAAACTTTGAAAGGTCTTTAGATGTGCTTAAGAATTTGATTAAAAGCGACGACGCAGAAGGAACAAAAAATTATCTTGAAGAAGTCCGCGTAAAAAGAATTGAAATGGCAAGAAAAGACATGAAGGTGGAAAAATAAATGGAACAGAAAGATTTTGCTAAACTTGACAAGGTAATAGGACGTGTACCTGACTTTCCTAAAAAGGGTGTTCTCTTTTATGACATTACGGGCATTTTAAGGCATCCTGAAGAATTCAGATATACAATAGACCGTATGTGTGAAATCTACAGGGATAAAAAAATTGATGCCGTTGCAGGCATTGAAAGCCGCGGTTTTATTTTTGCTTCATGCTTTGCAGAGAAAATGGGCATCCCTTTAATTTTAATCCGTAAGAAAGGAAAGCTTCCGGGTAAGACATATTCTCAGAAATATGACCTTGAGTATGGTTCTGCAGAAATTGAAGTTCATACAGCGGATGTAGAAAAAAATCAGAATATTCTTCTTATTGACGACTTGATTGCAACAGGCGGAACTTTAAAGGCTGCCGTAAAACTTATGGCACAGGGCGGAGCAAAAGTTACGGATGTTTTTGGCGTAATAGGTCTGCCATTCCTTAACTTTAACAAAGCCCTTGAAGGTATTGAAGTTACGACCTTAGTAGACTACATGGCAGAGTAGCATTTTATTTTGAATCTACTGAACGAACTTTCATTAAAGGTGTTTCAGGAATATATTTAATCAATATTTCATAAAAACTTTTTGCCTTTGAATTTTCAATTTCAAGGTAACTTATAAGAAAATCTGTTGCATTTCCATCTGCAATTCCCTGCTGCAGAAGTTCTGCCGTTCCTTCATTTGTAGAAGTTTTTTCAAGCATATTCATTTCATAGCGGCTTTTAATTGTTCTTAAAGTATCCGCCCTTTGTTCTTTATCTGTCAGTTCTTCAAGGAGTGCATTCCTGTGTTTTTTATAAAGTTTTACAAAGGCTTCACTTTTTTTTATTTTATTTCCGTGAATGTAACCGACGGGTATTAGTTTTGTTGCACTGTAATACTTGCAGTAAGAATATGTTTCTTTATCGATTCTGCTGCTGATTTCCATAAGCAGTGCATTGAATTTTTCAAGTTCTGTTTTATCTTCCGGAGCGGCAAAATAAAGCTGTACCGGGTCCAGAAATTCTTTTGTAGGAACAAGAAAGGGAGATTCTTTTGGTGCAAGTTCCGGCGGCAAATCCGATGAATATAAATGCCTTAACTGAACTTTGCGTTCCTTGTTTTTCCATGCAGGTTTTGGAAAGTCGACCTGATTTTCATTTCTGTTTTTCTGTTCCTTTAAAATTCCAAAGGCTTTTTCTGCAGGATCAAATGCTGTTTCTGAATCTATGTTTCCGCAGATTACAATGGAATAAAGAGAAGCATCCAGAAATTCCGTGTAGCCCGTCAGCAGTGACTGATAAGAAGCCGTGTTGTTTTTATTTTCATAATCCCTGTACATCTGTCCTATTTTTGTATCCCTGTAAAGATATGCAAACACATTGCGCTTTAACTGGGATCCAAGGTCACTGTCTTCCATGAAGATGCGGCAATTTTCTTCTGCAAAAAGTCTGTCTGCCTGCACCGGCTTTATGTCTCCGTAAACAAGTGCATCTGTTATTTTTTTTAGGGAATCTTCAAAATCTTCTTTTTCAACTTCATAAGTCAAATATGAAACAGTTTCTTTAGTTTCTGCTTTTGCATTTTCTATATTTGAATTTTTAGCAAGGGCTGCTGTTAGAATTGTCCTTAAGTTTTTTTCGTTTACTGGACTTGCCATCATGCCGCCCTGTATGGCAATGGAAACGCAGACTGTTTCTGAATTTTTATTTTCTTTTACTAAAACCGGAATGCCGTTGCTTAGTTTTTTTTCTTTTATGGATTTTATTGCAGAAGCATAGAAAATTTCTGCAGGCTTTGCCTTTATTATTTTTGTATCTCCTTTTTTTTCTTCGATGAGCAGCTGTTTTTTTTCTGCTTCAGCTTTTTTTGCTAGAACTTCATTTTTCCACCAGGAACTGTTTGTCTCGTCAATTTTTACATAACCAGCTTCGTCAAAATGTTTTTTCTGTTCAGTATATTTCTTTGTGTTTATCAGTAAAAAGACAAAAGGAACTTCCTGTTCAATTTGATTTGCTGTTTCTTCTTCAGTTTCATTTTGTATTCTATAAAAACTGGCAATAAAGCTGTTGTAAAATTCTTCAGGAACTGTCCACTGTCCGTTTTGCCAGAATGATGCAAGCTGTTCCGTTAAAAAAAGGCTGCTGTTTCTGTTTAAGTTAAAGTCTTTAATAAGTTTATTCTGTGATTTTGTAAATTCTTCATGAGAAAGTTTTGCTGCTTCTTTTGAAATTTTTACAAAAGATTCTGCCTGTCCGGCAATGGATGTTTTATTTCCGTTTTCTTCTAAAAGTGACTGAATGATTAACCTGTTGCATCCTTTTGCGCCTGCACTTGCTGCAGAAATATATTCCGGTCCCCGTATAAAAAAATCTTTATCTGATATAAGGGTATTTTTATAAGTGGAATCGTCCATGTTCATGGCAGTTGCAAGAATCTGGCACCTGGTAAAATCCATTGCCGTAAACTGAACTACAATCTGCGTCAGGTCCTTGGAAAAAGCATCTGAGACAAGAACGTATTTTTTATTTTCTGTTTCTGTACTTTCTTTTTCCGGAATAAAATTAAGAATGGAGTTTTTACGGTTTACCTTCCATATAGAAAATTCTTTTTCTGCAATTTCTTCAAGTTCTTCCGGGTTTACATTCCCTGTAATAAAAAGGGCACAGTTTTCCGGTGTGTAATAGGTTTCCTTTATGCTGGTTAAAATTGTCCTTGTCTGTGAAATGCTGTAGTCAGAAAAAATTGCAGGGTAAATGCCTGAATCGTGTTTCCATGGTTCACTTTTGAATATGACTGCATCTATTGAGCTGTTTATAAAACCTGCTGTGCCTGCAGCATAATCTGATATTTCTTTTTTCATTTCCTTAATATTTTTTTCTATTAAGCCATCATCAAATGCTGTATCAGAAAAAATCTGCGACATATTCTTTAGGTATGAAGCAACTTCTTCAGCAGGCATGGTTGAAGTATAAACAGTGCTTTCAGATTTGCATTCACTTTGAAAGTCAATATGGTTAAAAAATTCAGGAAATTCCTTTTTTGCACTTTCAGTCAATATCCTTGAATACAGTTTATAGAATCCGCATGTAGAAGAAGTCTGGCTGGAAAATCCGGCACGGCATACAAAATCTGCCTTAACCAGTGCATTTGTTTTATCCTGAATGGCAAAAAACGTAAGTCCGTTTTTTAATGTAAAGACATTGATGTTTAGCCTGCTGTTTTCTACAGATATGGTTTCAGTTTCTGCAAAGGAAAGTGCTGAAAAAAATAAAATTAAACAAAGTGCAGCAATTTTTTTTATTGACTTCATGTTTTAATTTTATTGAAAATTGCTTTTTTATCCAATTACCGTTAGAATTGACTGCATGGCAAGAGTTGTACCAAATAGTGAAAAAAATATTAAGCTAAAAATAGACCCTGAACTTCTTAAGGGAAAACGAAATTTAACAGGCGAAGAAATTGCAGTATTAAAGTCAAATGGTAATCATTCTTCTGATTCTTTATGGAAGAATATTTTTGTTTCTGAAAAAGAAGGCTGCTTTAATGCAGAACTTTTAAAAGATAATGATTTTTCTGGTTTTGTTATTCTTGGAGATATTACAGACAGCAATTTGTCTTATCATGAATTAAGCCTTCCTGTTGGAATCTCCAGATCCATTTTGCGCGATGTTGTTACGGGAGACAACTGTGCCATTCATAATGTAAAATATCTTGTAAATTATAGAATAGGAAACAGGGTTATTCTTTTTAATATTCAGGAAATGTCCTGTACAAACCATTCTAAATTTGGTGAAGGGCTTTTAAAAGACGGTGAAAAAGAAGACGTAAGAATCTGGATTGGTGTTGGCAATGAAAACGGCAACCGTTCCATTCTTCCTTTTACTGATTTAATTCCTGCCGATGCTTTTTTGTGGTCCAGATTCCGGGAAGATAAAAAGCTTATGCAGCGTTTTGTTGAACTTACGGAATATGGTAAATCAAAGGAAAGAAATACATTCGGTATTGTTGAAGATGATGCTGTTGTAAAAAATTCCATAACCATAAAAGATGTAAAAATCGGTTCCTATGCTTACATAAAAGGCGCCTTAAAATTAAAGAATATTACAATACTGTCTTCTGCCGATGAACCAAGTCAGATTGGGGAAGGTGTAGAAATGGTAAACGGCATTATGGGCTATGGATGCCATGTATTTTATCAGGCTGCTGCTGTCCGTTTTGTAATGGGCAGAAACTGTCAGTTAAAGTATGGAGCAAGGCTTTTAAACTCTGTTCTTGGAGACAATTCTACTGTTTCCTGCTGTGAACTTTTAAACAACCTGATTTTTCCTTTCCATGAACAGCATCACAATTCTTCTTTTTTGATTGCTTCTACGATTATGGGCCAGTCAAATATTGCAAGTGCCGCAACAATTGGTTCCAATCACAATTCAAGAAGCCCGGATTGCGAAATGATTGCCGGCCGCGGTTTCTGGCCTGGCCTTTGTTCTGATTTTAAGTTTGACAGCCGTTTTGCTTCTTTTGTTCTTGCTTCTAAAGGAACTTACAGAAATGAACTTAACATTACTTATCCATTTTCTTTGATTGCTCCTGCTGTTGAAGATAATGCAATTCACGTTGTTCCTGCATACTGGTTTTTATACAATATGTTTGCCATTGTGCGCAATAAATATAAGTTTAAGGCTCGTGACAGGCGTTTTAAAATTGTCCAGCACATAGAAACAAATCCTCTGGCTCCGGATTCTGTTCAGGAAATTCTTTCTTCAATTAACAGGCTTATTGAACTTACAGGCAGATATCTGAAAATGCCGGAAAGTGAATGCAAAAAGTATACAAAATCCATGCCGTCTGAAGATTTCCTTAATGAATACAGGCAGAAAATTTCTGAGTGTCAGCCAGATGACATTTATATTGTTGCCAAGGATTTTCTGCATAAAGCACATGATGCAAATTTCCTTCTTGCTGATGACAGATGCCAGAAAAAGTACGGCGCATTGATTTATAAACCATCTCAGGCCTATAGGGAATACAGAAGGGTTTTAAAATATTTTGCCGCAGAATGCCTTATGAATTATGTTCTTGGCAAAAATCGTGAAAGCCTGACTTTAGAAGATATTTCAGAAATAAAAAACATTCCTCTTTTTACAGAATGGCTTAACGTGGGCGGACAGGTTATGCCTTGCGGAAAAGTTCAGGAATTATTTTATAAGGTAAAGCAGGGTGAAATTAATACCTGGAAAGAAGTTCATGAATTTTATGATCAATGTGAATCATCTTATGTGGACTATAAGGCCCGCTATGCACTTTATGTCATTGAATGGCTTTATTCAAAATCCATAGAGTATTTTACAAAAACTGATTTTGACAAGTTCCTTACAGACGTTGCCTTTGTTTCCGTGAATATGCTGGAATCTTCCATTCAGGTCCGTGAAAAAGATTTTACTGATTATTTCCGTTCCATAACTTACAGAAACGAAGCAGAGAAAGAAGCTGTTTTAGGCACCATTGATGAAGACGGATTTTTAAAGAAGCTTCATAATGCAACAGATGAATTTGAAACAAACCTGCAGAAGCTTTTTAAAAACCTGCGTCCGTAAACGACCAGTCTTCACCAATCTTCGCCAACCCTATTGACCATAAGTTGTTTTGAATGTAAAGTTAGAAACATGAAAATAACACTACTACTTCTACTATTGAATTATTCTCTGACGGATGCCCGAAGGTAGCAAGTAGTTGTATATTATTCTATGCAAATTACAGACCTGTTGCTAAAAGGCAGCAGGTCTTTTTTTTATATTTTTATTTTAAGGGGTAAAAAATGAGTGTAATGAATCCTGGAACAAAGTATGCGCGTGTCGGCGACATTGAAATGCCAAACCGCAAATGGCCTTCTGCTAAAATCACAAAGGCACCGATCTGGTGTTCCGTTGACCTTCGTGACGGAAACCAGGCTCTTGTAAATCCAATGGGTGTTGAAACAAAACTTGCATTTTTTGATCTCCTTGTAAAAGTCGGATTTAAGGAAATTGAAGTAGGGTTTCCTGCAGCAAGTGACACTGAATATGAATTTATGCGCCGCCTTATTGACGAAAACCGCATTCCTCAGGATGTAACTGTTCAGGTTTTGTGTCAGGCACGTGAAGCCCTTGTAAAGAAAACCCTTGCTGCAATAAAAGGTGCTCCAAATGTAATTTTCCATCTTTACAATTCAACAAGCCCTGCCCAGAGGAAATATACATTTAATAAATCAAAGGAAGAAATCAAGCAGATTGCCATTGACGGAATCAAATGCATAAAGTCCTGCCTTACAGAAGAAGAACGCAAAAAGATCCGCATTGAATATTCTCCGGAAAGTTTTTCCCATACAGAAATTGATTATGCTGTTGAAGTCTGTGAAGCCGTAAAAAATGAATGGGGTGCAACAAAGGAACACAAAATTATCTTTAATCTTCCTACAACCGTTGAATGTTACACACCAAATGTTTATGCCGATGCCATTGAATATTTTGGTGACCATATTTCTGACCGTGAGTCTGTAATTATTTCTACTCACTGTCACAATGACCGCGGAACAGGTGTTGCTTCTGCAGAACTTGCCCTGCTTGCCGGTGCAGACAGAACAGAAGGCTGTCTTTTTGGAAACGGAGAACGCACCGGAAACCTGGATATTGTAAACGTTGCACTGAATATGTATGCCCAGGGAATTGATCCCGAACTTGATTTCCGCAATGTTCAGGCAATCGGAGAAAAATATACTGAATATACAGGAATGGAAATTTTCCCGCGCACACCTTATGTTGGCGAACTTGTATTTACTGCATTTTCCGGAAGTCATCAGGATGCAATCCGTAAGGGAATGGCTGCACGCACAAAGATGGATAAGAATGCACTCTGGGATGTTCCATACCTTTACATTGATCCCCACGACATCGGACGCCAGTATGAAGGAATTATCCGCATAAACAGCCAGTCAGGAAAGGGTGGTGCTGCATACATTCTTGAAAACGACTATGGAATTATCCTTCCAAAAGCAATGCATCCGGCTCTTGGAAAAGTTGTTCAGGCTGCAGCAGACAAGGCACAGCGTGAACTTCAGACAAAAGAAATCTACGATATTTTTGAAAAACAGTGGTTTGGAAAGAAAGATAACATTCAGATTCTTGATCTTTCAGAAACTCATGTTGAATCAAAAAATGACGAAGAAACAACCCTTTGCCGTGGCGTAATTTTATGGAAAGGCAAGCAGTTCATCATCGGGGAAAAAGGGAACGGACCTCTTGATGCCTTTGCTTCAGCCCTTGGTTCAACTCCTGCACCGAAATTCAGCGTTACGGCATTCCATGAACACAGCATCGGAACAGGAACAGATACAAGTGCCATGGCTTACGTTCAGCTTACGTGCGAAGACGGCAATGAATACTGGGGTGTGGGAAAATCTACCAGCGTAGGACGTGCAGGTGTTGCTGCCATTGTTTCTGCCTTAAACCAGATTTAACTCAAATAATTAAAATTTAAATAAGGGGGACTTCTAAAGTCCCCTTTTTTTTACTATAATAACAAAACTATGTTGTTTTACCTGGCTTACAAGAATATTGTTTCTCGAAAAAGTTCTTTTGTCATAATTTTATTTATAGCCTTTGCCATT
Source organism: Spirochaetia bacterium (assembly GCA_022768865.1). Taxonomy (GTDB): domain Bacteria; phylum Spirochaetota; class Spirochaetia; order Treponematales; family Treponemataceae; genus Treponema_D. The sequence goes on along the minus strand of JALELH010000108.1, from coordinate 19,835 downwards.
TCTTTAATGGTCATAGTTAATTCAATTTTTGACAGCACGGAAAACGGAATTGAAAGCGTTTATTCAAAAAGTTTTACCGGTGATATTGTAATCCGTCCTGCTGCAAAAATTCCTTTAAGTCTTTTTGGAGATGAAACACCGGTTACGGGAAAGCTTACGGAAATTCCGCGTGTAATTCCTTTTGCAGACATCATGGATTATGTAGAAAATCAGCCTGATGTTTCTGCGGCTATTCCTCAAATTTCCGGACGTGCTGTAGTTGAAAGCGAAACAAGCGATAAGGAACTTGAAACGCTTTTTGGTGTTGATGCCTCTGATTATTTTAAGATGATGTCTTCAATAAAAATCCTTGAAGGAGAGCCTTATAAAAAAGGTCAGCGTGGTCTTGCCCTTTCAACCCAGGTTGCCCAGCGTTATGGCGTAAAACTTGGAGACGAACTTCAGTTTCTTGTTGAAGACAAAATGAGCTTCAGGCTTCGTGCAGCCAAAGTTTTTTGTATCTATGACTATGAAATTAAAAGCGATACTTTGAATTCTATTATTTTAGTTGATCCATTTACTTTGCGTTCTCTTCTTGATATGGAAGATACTTTTGAAAATGTAGTTATCGATGAAAACAATATGGATCTTCTTGATGATGATATTGATTCTCTTTTTGATGAAGCAGAAGATTTTACGGCAGAACAGACACAGGAAGAACATGACGAACAGGCTAATGTAAAGACTTCCGAAGAAAAAACTGAAACGACACTTGAACTTAGTGATACAGAAAGCACGGCATGGAATTTTATAATCCTTCAGTTAAAGGACAGGAAGAATATAAAAAAAGTTGTTGCAGAACTTAACCGCCATTTTAAAAAATCTACATGGCCTGTTCAGGCTGTAACATGGCGCAGTGCTGCCGGAAGTACGGCAATGTATTTGTTCTGGATTCGTCTTATTTTTAATGTAGGCGTTATTGTTGTCCTTTGTGCCGGATTTATTGTCATAAACAATACTCTTGTAGTAAACATCCTGAACAGAACTCAGGAAATAGGAACAATGCGTGCTGAAGGTGCGTCAAGGAATTTTGTTTCAGTTGAATGCATGACGGAAACATTCATGCTTACAATTACGGCCGGTATTTTAGGCTGCATTATTGGAGCTATAGCAAGTTCTGCAATTTCATCGATGAATATTAATCTTGGTAATTCTTTTTTGATACAGCTTTTTGGAAGCGAAACTTTGAATTTTTTTGTTTCCTTTAATACCATTGTCCAGTCAATGATACTTTCTTTAATCCTTGGTTTTGCCGGCTGGATTTATCCTGTTCATACGGCTCTTAAAGTTAGTCCAGTAAAAGCAATGCAGGGAGGAAACTGATGTATTATTTTAAAATTTCTTCACGATCTCTTTTTTCAAAATGGCGTCAGTATATTTCACTTTTCCTTGTAAGTATGTTTGGAATTGCCATTTCTCTTTTTTTAATGTTTGTAGTAGACGGCATGCTTTCTGCCATGAAAACAAAAGCCAAAATTTATTATGGCGGAGATTTTCAGATTCAGGGCGGATATGATTATCTTGAATATTACAATGCATCTGAATATGTAAAAAATGCAAGGTCAGTCCTTCCTAAAAATGCTGTAGTTTCCAAGCGCCTTACATGCAGGGCAAAGGAAAGCATGCTCTTTTACGAAGGTGCAGAAGTTATGTTCCGACAGCTTGTTGGAATTCAGTTTGCAGAAGAACAGGCTCTTTTAGGCAATATGAACATGATAGAAGGTTCTGCAAAAGATCTTTCAGATAAATATGATATCCTTATTTCTGAACCAATTGCAAAAATGCTTTCTGTTCATGCCGGAGACCAGCTTACTTTACTTACGACAAAAAAACGCAGCGGGGTTGAAACAGTTTCTTTTACGGTTAAGGGAATTTTCCGGGATTCAAGTATTTTCGGCATGTATACAATCTATGCAAGCATTGATTTTGCCGTTGATTTTTCCATGGAAAAGGGCGACTACGCAAACAGAATCTGTGTATATTTCCCTGATGGTTCTTTTTCTTCAAAGAATCTGCCTAAGTATCATAAGGCATTAAGTTCTGTAATCAATATGTATCCTATGGTGAAGGACAAAGAGGAATTTTACGATGTTCTTTATGGCCCTGGTTTTAAGGAAGAAACAAGCTGTCTTGTGAACATTGAATCTTCCATGCAGGAACTTCAGATAATCATAGATGCAATGAACTGGGTTTCTAAGCTTATAATCATTTCTCTTGTTGTAATAATCATTGTCGGTGTTTCAAGTACATATCGTGTTCTTGTTTTAAACCGTATTAACGAAATCGGAATTTATAAATCCATAGGAATGAAGCGCATTAACGTTTATCGGATTCTTCTTTCTGAAACCTGCTGCCTTATGATTCTTGGATGCATTGCAGGTTTTATTTTGAGTCTGATTCTGTGCGGAATTACAAAGCAGATTAATCTTTCTTTTATTCCTGCTTTTGATGTATTCCTTACAAACGGAGTGATTTTCCCAAAATTAGAGTTTTCTAATATAATGACAGTTCTTATTTTTGTTTTTGTAACTACTTTGGCCGCTGTTGTTTTATCAATTAAAAAGGCTGTTGAAATAACACCTGTTCAGGCTCTGGCCACAACAGAATAATATTTTACCGGAGGTTTTTATGAAAAAATTAATTCTTACTTTTATTGCAGCATTTACTTCATTGTTTGCATTTGCCATATCTAATGAAGAACTTTTAAAAAGTGCAGAAGAACAGACTGCATTTTACGGAAGAGATTTTAAAGCAAATTATTCCATTACTCAGGAAAAACCGGGTCAGGGTATGAGCAATACAGAAGCAATCATGTATCGCCGCGATGACGAAGGCAAATGGGTTATCCTTGTAACCGGGCCGGAAAAGGAAAAAGGCAAGGGCTATCTCCAGTATGAAAATACAATCTGGTTTTATGATCCTGTAGACAAGCGTTTTACTTTTACCAGTGCAAAAGACAAGTTCCAGGGAACTAATGCAAATAATTCAGACTTTACGCCGCAGCATTACCACAGGGATTATAAAATTGAAAAGGTGGATAAAGTTAAGCTTGGTAAATTTGACTGTGCTTTATTTACATTAAAATCAAAAACTGATAGTGTAGACTATCCGATGCTTAAGCTTTGGGTTACATCAGATGGTCTTGTGCGCAAAAAGGAAGATTATAGTCTTTCCGGACAGCTTTTAAGAACTACTGCTGTTCCTTCATATCAGAAAGTTACGGAAGGAAAAAGAGAAACTTTTGTTCCTTCTAAAATGGTTATTTCAGATAATCTCCGCGGAATGAAAATCGGCGATAAAATGCAGTATGAAAGAACTCAGATAACGGTTACTAATGTTTCTTTTGCACCACAGGCAGCAACTGTATACACAAAGCAGTATCTTGAAATGATGAGTGCAAAATAAATGAAAAAGTTTCTTCTGTTAGTTATATTCTCTTTAGGTTCATTGTGTTTTTGTCAGGAGCCTGACGACGATTTTGATGACATATTTAATGATGCCCAGGATGTAACAGCAGAAGAAAACGACCGTATAAATAGACCTAAAGATTCAGATACCATTACTTTTGATATTTCTAAAGTTAAATTCTATGGCAAATTAAAATCTGAAATGGGTCTTATATATGGTCAGCGTTTTGGCGATCTGTATGAAAAAAAACTTGTTTTGGATGAAGAAGATGGAAAGACCAAAGAAATAGAAGGCGATAAACATCGCAGACGCTGGCTTGCAGGCTATTTTGATTTTGAAAATAATCTTTCCTTTGTAGCAAGGGCAGACGAATCTTTTGCCATACATGGCAACCTTTGCACTACATTTTTCCCTATAGACTGGATAAATAAGGAAAAAAGCACTATTTACTTTGACTATATGGCAGGATCTTATTGTCTTGTATCTGCCGGCAAAAAAAATCTTGACTGGGGCTATGTAAGGATTTTCAATAACACTGATGACTATTCTCAGGAAGAAAGGCTTACAACAAATATCGTTGCAGACAGTGAATCCAGTATTGTTGGTACCATGACATTCCCGCTTGGGTTCCTTACTGCTACCGGCGTTATATTGTATAACCTTGACAGCAGCCTTGAATTCAGCAAGGATGACCCGCCAAAGGTCGACGAACTATCCTATGCAGGTTCTCTTGAATTTTACTTTTTGCAGGCGTCCCTAAATCTTTATGGAAGGCGCACGGCAAGAAATCAGTCACTGGAATCTACTTTGCCAGAAGACGTTTATGGAATAAAAAATGTAGTAGGTCTTGAATTTAAGCGGACTTTTTTTGGATTTGACTGTTATGCACAGAATACCTTTAGTTTCTGGGGAAAAAGCAAGCGTTACACAGATTCTTATATAATGACTTTTGGTTCTTACAGAATCTGGAATATATGGGGATATAATGCTGAATTCCAGAAAGTAAGGAAAATACATGACAATAAAGACATTTACCGCTATGCCCTTGATTTAGGTGTAAAAAATGTAGGACCAAAAAGGGATTTAAAGCTTGCCGTTCAGTGGCGGCATGATTCAAACAGGTTTTCCAATGCAGGTGAATACCTTGACAACTGCTGGGTAAAAGTAGGCTTTGTTAAATCAAATTTCTTTAAGCACCTTGACTGGAATAACGGCGTGCAGATTTTCTATGAAGGCGGGGATAACCCAAGAATCTATCAGGTAAGGCTTGCGTCTTACTTTACCCTTGATGTGGGATATTAATAAAAAAGGCTGTCATTGATTTAATGATAGCCTTTTTATTTTTTATAGTATTAGCTTTTTTTTTAGGCAGAAAGAATCTTTCCGTCGGAAATTTTGATTACATGGTCTGACATGGCAACGATTTTTGAATCGTGAGTTGAAAAAACAAAAGTTGTTTCAAGTTCCTTGTTAATCTTTTTCATTAATTCTAGGATCTGGTCACCATTTTTAGAATCAAGGTTTGCAGTAGGTTCATCAGCAAGGATAATCGGTGCTTTTGTAACAAGGGCACGGGCAATGGCAACACGCTGTCTCTGTCCGCCGCTAAGTTCAGACGGCTTATGATTTTTCCATGAAGTAAGGCCTACTGTTTCAACAAGAAAATCAATCCATTCATTAAGCTCATTTTTATTCATTGTGTCGGTTGCTATAGTTGAACCTAAAGTCAACGGAAGTTCAATATTTTCGCGCACGTTAAGGACTGGTATCAGGTTAAAGGTCTGGAAAATAAATCCAAGGTTTCTGCGGCGCAGGACTGTAAGTTCATTATCAAGTTTTACGCCAAGTTTTGTATTGATTGAAAGTTTTGTATCTTTATAAATATCCTTGCCGTTAAGCAAAAGAGTTCCGGCTGTAGGCAGGTCAATCAGGCCGATCATATTCAGCAGTGTAGATTTTCCGGAACCAGAAGGACCAGAAATAGCTGCAAATTCTCCCTTTTCAATTTTAAAAGATGCATCATCAACTGCCTTTACAACAATTTTGTCCATCTGATAGTTCTTGCAGATGCCGCTAAGTTCAATCATACTCATTCTTCCATTCTAGTTTATCATTGAAAAAAAAGCAATAATACAGTATTATTTTGCAACGTAAATTAATTAAACAGACGATAGTCTTATTCTGCTTATTAAATTTAATTTTTAGAGGTATAAATAATGTCTGAAGTTAGAGTTCGTTATGCTCCATCGCCAACAGGTATGCAGCACATTGGTGGTGTCCGTACTGCACTTTTTAATTATCTTTTTGCCCGTTCACAGGGTGGAAAATTCATTCTTCGTCTTGAAGATACTGACCGCACGCGTTTTGATGAAAAATATGTCCAGAACCTTTATGACACAATGGACTGGCTTGGCATTGACTGGGATGAAGGCGGTTCAAAAGGCGGTGAATATGGTCCTTATGTTCAGTCTGAACGTTTTGAACTTTATAAAAAATATGCAATGAAACTTATAGAAAATGGTGAAGCATATTACTGTTTCTGTGATTCAGAACGTCTTGAACGCATCCGCAAAATCCAGACAGAAAACAAAATGGCACCTGGCTATGACAGGAACTGCCGCCACCTGACTCCGGAAGAAGTTAAGGCAAATCTTGATGCAGGCAAGCCTTACGTAATCCGCCTTAAGGTTCCTCTTGAAGGAAAGACAAAGTTTCACGACCATCTTCTTGGTGACATTGAATGGAACAACGAAGACATTTCTCCGGATCCGGTTCTTTTAAAGAGTGACGGATTCCCGACATATCACCTTGCAAATATTGTAGATGATCACCTTATGAAAATTACACATGTTATGCGTGCACAGGAATGGATTCCTTCTACACCGCTTCATGTTCAGATGTACCGTTCATTCGTCTGGGAACATCCTGAATTCTGCCACCTTCCAATGGTAAACGGCAGCGACGGTAAAAAACTTTCCAAGCGCCATGGTTCAACATCATTAAATGAATTCCGTGCCCGCGGTTACCTGCCTCAGGCAATAGTAAACTATGTAGCACTTCTTGGCTGTTCCTATGATGATGGCCGTGATATGTATACTCTTGAAGAACTTGGCCAGAAATTCCGCCTTGAACATTTGAACAAGGCACCTGCTGTTTTTGACTATAAAAAGCTTGAATGGTATAACGGACAGTACATCCGCGCACTTTCTGATGAAGAACTTTACAAGTGGGTTCTTCCGTTTATTACAGGAACAGGAGATGCAACTTTGGAAATTAATCCTGATAATCCGCAGCCAAAGCCAAAGGTTGGCCCTGAATATTCTGGCGTTGCTCTTGGTGCAGACGGCGAACCTGTTTGCGTTGATGCTTCCATGAATATGTCTTCTGCTGATGTTAAGAAACAGCTCATGGCAGTAATGCCTTTAATCAAGGAAAGGCTGCACTTCCTTTGTGATGCTGCAGAAATGGTTCACTTCCTGTTTACTGAGCCTGCCGTTCCGCCAAAGGAAAACATCATTCCTAAAAAACTTGATGAAGCAAAAACAAAAGAAGTTCTTGAAAAGGCAAAGACTTACGTTGCAGAAATCTTCGGTATGGAACATGAAGCAGCAGAAGCCCTTGCAAAAAAATATGCAGAAGAACTTGGAATCAAGCTTGGCGACTTTATGATGCCTGTACGCATGGCCGTTACAGGTTCAAGGGTTTCACCGCCGCTCATCGGTTCAATCTGGATTCTTGGCAAGGAAAGGGCAGTAGCACGTGTAGAAAAAACACTTGCCGCCTTCTAATAAAAAAAGCCTTCAGTTAAACGCTGAAGGCTTTCTTTTTATATAATCTAGTATTTATTCCGTCATTAATTTTCTGCATGCTGGAATTATCATGCCGCCTGCTGCATTGCCCAATGTCATTACAAGCAGGAAACCAAAGCTTTTTAAAGTCCATGCAGAAGCAAGGCTAAAGTAGAACATGTTTGCAATGCAGTGTTCAAATCCGCTTAAAATAAAAGCCATTACAGGCAGAAAAACTGCAAGGCATTTTCCTGTTTCATGGGGAATCTTTTTGTAGCCGTCAGCAGCAATAAACATAAGCATGCCGCAGAAAATTGCCAGAACAAAAAGACTTAAAATGCTGTCGTTCATCTTTACTTCACACAATGCCATGGCTTTGGCAGAAATGCCTGCAACACGTGTTAATAAAAGCAATTTTGCAAAAACAAAAGTGCCTGTAAAGTTCCCGAGCCAGATTAAGGCAACTTCTCCAATGTATTTAGGTTTGTTTTCTACAATGTATCCGACCTTACCTGTATAAAGGTAAAAGCCAAAAGTAAGGATTGTAAAAAGCCCTGTTCCGAAAAGGAAAGCACCTGCAACTTTATTTTCTGCACTTAAAAAAACCGTGCCGCCCACGCCAATAGCAAGGCCCGTTAAAAAAGCCCTGACAAAAATATTCATAATGTTTTTCATGCCGGTGATTATATAAAAAAAAAACAAATTGATAAATATTTCTTCTGCTTAAATTATTCCTTTAAAATCAATTAATTAAAGTCAAAATTATTGAATAAATAAACATAACGTAGTATATTTATGCAAAATTATACAAAAGGAGTGTATATTTATGCATTTTATTGACGGTGGAGTTTGTGCTCCAAAAGGTTTTACGGCAAACGGAATTCACTGCGGGCTTAAGGCTTCCAGAACAACCAATGATACGGCTTTAGTATACAGCCAGGTAATGTGCAACGCAGCGGGAATTTTTACAAGTAACCGCGTAAAGGCAGAATGTGTAAAGCTTACAAAGAAAAATATTGCCGGAGGAAAAATGCAGGCTGCAATCTGCAATGTCTGCTATGCCAATGCCTGCACAGGTGAAGAAGGCTATAAAAATGCACTCCGTATGGCTGACTTTACGGCAAAGGGCTTTGGCATTGCTCCTGAAAATGTAATTGTCTGCTCAACAGGAATCATCGGTCAGCAGGTGCCTGTAGAAAAGATAGAAGAAAACTTTGACAGGCTTAAGGCAGGTCTTTCTGCAGAAGGTCATAAGGAAGCAAGAACTGCAATTATGACAACTGATACCCATTATAAGGAATGTGCCGTTGAAACAGAAATAGACGGAAAGAAGATTCATATTGGTGCCATGTGCAAGGGCAGCGGAATGATTCACATCAACATGGGGACCATGCTTTCTTTTGTTACAACTGACTGCGCCATTTCTTCAGAAATGCTCAATAAGGCATTAAAGGAAACTGTAAAGGGAACCTACAACTGCGTTTCCATTGACGGTGATATGTCTACAAACGACACCCTTACCATTATGGCCAACGGACTTGCAGGAAACAAGGAAATTGTTTCAGAAGGAGCAGACTTCGATGCCTTCCTTAAGGCACTTAATGTGCTTAATACGAATATGGCAATGAAGATTGCAGCAGACGGAGAAGGTGCAAGCCATCTTGTTGAATGCACTGTAAAAGGAGCAAAGGATGTTGAAACAGCCAGAACCCTTGCAAAGTATGTAATCAAGTCTAACCTTGTAAAGGCAGCTATGTTTGGCCGCGATGCCAACTGCGGAAGAATCATGTGCGCCATGGGTTACAGCGGTGCTGAATTCAACCCGGACAAAGCCTGTGTTTATTTTTCAAGCAGGAAGAATTCAAAAAGATACTTTGATACTCCTGAAGAAGAAAAGTTCCAGGTTTACGGCTGCGACAAGTGCGGCGGAAAAATAGAAGTTGTTCATAACGGCGTTGGACTTTCTTTTGATGAAGAAAAGGCAGCTGCCATTCTTGCAGAAGAAGCTGTTGAAATTGAAGTTGTCCTTCAGGACGGCAGCGCAGAAGGAACAGCATGGGGATGCGACCTTACCTACGATTACGTAAAAATAAATGGTGACTACCGCAGTTAGCCGGGAAAACGGCAAAGCCGTTTTCCCTCGAGAATTGCATTCTTGCAAATGCAATTCTCGACAGTTTTTTATTTTTTTATAAGGAATAAATTATGAGTGAAGAAATTACTGCACATACATTGCCGCCGCTGGACAGCAACCAGTGGTCTAGCGTTCTTGTTCAGGCTTTGCCTTACTTCAGGCACTGGGTTGGAAAAACTGTTGTCGTAAAATACGGCGGCAATGCCATGCTTAACGAAGAACTTAAGCGCTACGTAATGGAAGACATTGTTCTTCTTAATACAATCGGCGTTAAGGTTGTTCTTGTTCATGGCGGCGGACCGGAAATCAACGCCATGCTTGAAAAAGTAGGCAAGGAATCAAAGTTCATCAACGGACTGCGCTATACTGATGCAGAAACCATGGAAATAGTTCAGATGGTTCTTGCAGGCAAGCTTAATAAGGGCATTGTAGGCATGCTTGTTCAGCAGGGAGGAAAGGCTGTAGGTTTAAGCGGAACAGACGGCGGCTTAATCCGTGCAAAGAAACTTGATAAAGGAGACGGCGTAGACTACGGCTTTGTAGGAGAAGTTACGCAGGTAAATCCGGAAATCCTTCAGAGCCTTTTAAACGAAAATACCATTCCTGTAGTTTCAACTATTGCATTGAGCGAAACAGAAGAAAACGTGCGCTACAACATTAACGCTGACACTGCCGCTGCAAAAATTGCCATTGCCCTTAATGCAGAAAAGTTTGTGCAGCTTACCAATGTTCCGGGCGTTCTGCGCGACATGAACGATCCAAAAAGCCTTATCCAGCGCATACGATTAAATGACGTGCAGAAATATTTTGATGAAGGAATCATTTCCGGCGGCATGATTCCTAAAATTGAATGCTGTCTTCTTGCAAGAAACGGCGGCGTTCCAAGAACGCACATTATAGACGGCCGTGTTCCTCATTCACTTTTAATAGAAATGTTCAGCGACCGCGGTATCGGCACAATGATTTACTAATAAGGAATTATAAATGGGAAACAAACAGATATTAAATAATTACGGTTCTTTTGACGTAACCTTTGTAAAAGGCAAGGGTTCAACCCTTACTGACGTAAACGGCAAAAAATATGTAGACTTCCTTGCAGGCATTGCCGTAAACTGCCTTGGCCACAACTACAAAAAGCTTGTAAAGGCAATTGCCGCTCAGGCAAAAAAGCAGATACACATCTGCAACTATTTTACAAGCGATGTAGGCAACGAATATGCTGCTAAACTTCTAAAGGCAACAGGCTTTGAAGGCGTATTCTTCGGCAACAGCGGTGCAGAAGCAAATGAATGTGCCGTAAAGCTTGCAAGAAAATACGGCTGGCTTAACGGCGGTTCAAAAAGAAGGACAATCGTAACATTAAAGAAATCTTTCCACGGCAGACCCCTTACAACTTTGACGGCAACAGGCCAGGATAAGTTCCATCCGGAATGTTTTGGTCCTTATGTGGAAGGCTTTAAATATCTTGAACCAAATGACTTTGATGCCTTGAAAACTGCCTTTGATGAAACAACGGCAGCCGTAATGTTTGAATGCGTTCAGTGTGAAGGCGGCGTTCTACCCCTGGATAAGGAATGGGCAAAGGCATGTGCAAAGGCAGCACGCGATGCAGGTGCCATCGTCATCTGCGATGAAGTCCAGACCGGTATGGGAAGATGCGGTGCCCTTCTTTGTTCCGACATTTACGGTGTTGAACCTGAAGTCGTAACCCTTGCAAAGGCCATTGCAGGCGGTGTTCCTATGGGAGCATGCATGTGGCGCGGAAAGGGCAATGTGTTTACTGCAGGCGACCATCAGTCTACCTTTGGCGGAAACCCTCTTGCCTGTGCTGCAGCAAATGTTGTTTTAGATGAACTTACAAAGCCTGGTTTTATGGATTCCGTAAACCAGAAGGGCGACTATATCCGCCAGACTATTAAAGGCTGGAACCTTCCTTGCGTAGTTGATGTGCGCGGCATGGGCCTTGTAATCGGCGTGCAGGTAAAGAACAATCCTGTGGAATACGAAAAAGCCTGCCTTGAAAAAGGACTGCTTTTTTCTACAGCCGGCAGCGAAGTTCTAAGGTTTGTGCCGCCACTTAACATTACAATGAAGGACATAGACAAGGGACTTGCAATATTACAGGAAGTTCTATCCGAAAAATAAATTAATCAAAATGAATTAATGTTTTTTTAACGCAAATAAACGCCTTCCGGCAGAACCATGGCGAAAGTAAATGCTCTTTAGAAACCGATGTATGTCGTAACTTTCGCCATTTTTCATTCCTGAACCTGCCTACGGCGTTTATTTGCAATATAAGCTGTTAATTCTTAAACTCTGTATTTATACGTCCTATAAAACGTTGCTTATGGACTATTAAGATGATGTCCATCATTGATGGAAATGATGTCCATAAGTGCTGGACATTATGTCCACTTATAGTGGAAATCGTGTCCACTTACACTGGAAATCGTATTTATAGTCCTATCTTGGGCTATTATAAGCCCTTGCACATGTTCACATACTGCTTGTCAGTTTATGCTCTTATCACTAAAATAATGCAATGAAGAAAAAAATAACCCTTGCTTTGCTTATACTTGCTTCCTGTGCTGTTCTTACCGTGCTTCTTGCAAAAAAATCTATATATAAAGAAGAAGAAAAAACAGTAACTTCTTCCGTTGTAATTCCAAAGACAAATTCAGAAACCCAGGGGCCTGTTCAGGATGTAGCCGTAGAAGATGAAGACGCTGCTTTTGTCTCTTTGATTCCACTGCACGGCAATGAAACCCTTTTAAGCATAGTCAGCATGGATTTTGACGGAGACGGTTTTGACGACCAGGTAAACGCCGTCCGCACCATGGACACTCCGTATATTTCCCTCATAGTGGGCTTATACAACGAAAAGACTTCTACCTACGACAGAAAGGCGGAACTTAACACGGAAATAATTCAGGCTCAGACTTTTTCCTATATCGGAATAGACTTAAGCGGAGACCACAGAAATGCACTTGTTTACCAGGGATTTGCAGAAAACGGAGATTCAATATTAAAGGCATTCCATATAAGCAACTATAACGGAAGGTTTGTCTTAAGGAAAATTGCAGACCTGCGCGGAGACGGCACAATCTTTGTTCAGCAGATGGACCGCTACGATGCCTACGAGCGTTCAAAAGCCAACGGCACAAGCTTTCCTATCTGGGTGTATACTACAGACACGGAAAAAGAAAACAGCAACGACCAGCTTCAGATTCAGTATGAATGGAGCAGTGCAGAAAATCAGTATGTAAAGACAAAAACGCTGCGCGTTGCAGGCAGCCGCATTGCAGCAAAGGAACTTGCAAAAATCCAGGATGGCACTGTAGAAACTTTTGCCAATTTTCTTGAAGGCCTGTGGTACATGAACGAAAGTGACGGCAGCGGCGTGCGTTACCTGTTCTTTAATTACGGTTCAAAGGAAATAATTTTCTTTAAGGACGACACGGAAGAAGTTTACATCTGGGCTCACAGCAACATACGCAGAAACGGCATGTATCTTTCTACCATAAACCAGGAAATAGAAAACTTAAAGCGCCGCGTAGATATTTCATTAAAGTCTACGGAAGAAATTCACCTGCGCATTCAGGACGACGTGCGCATGAGGATTTCTGAAAGCACAGTGTGGGACGGAGACTACAAAAAGACAAAGCAGAATAATTTTAAATCAAAGTTAAAGACAAGGAAGTCTTCTGATGAACTTTCCGTTGAATTTGAAAAAATAAAGTCATGGAAAACTTCTGAAGGCTACATTGTTAAACTTGCAGAGGGCAGGTTCTCTGTAACAGGAGATAATTTTTCTGATGAAGGAAGTTATTTCTGGCAGACAAGTAAGGATTTAAATCTTATTCAGTTCCGCTCAGAAAATAAAGAAAATGCTTTTTTAAGCGGCATTTATAAAGTTTCTGCAGAAGAAAGCAAGGAAGGCGGCAGTTCTTACATGCTGCAGCCATTAAAGGTTTATGCAGACGGCCTTATGCCGGTTGACCACAGGTCTGTCTTGCTTTCTGCCGTCATGGAAAATGAATAGGGTTATTGTATAAATTCCATATTGCCTAAACTTATGCTTCCTGCGTTAAGTTTGCCTTCAATGTAAAAGGAAACTACGTTTGTTTCTGCATCTTCTTCGGGCAGCTGGTAAAAATTAAATACAACAGTTTCTTCTTTTCCTGCTTCTATTGTAACGGGAACAGACTCTGCAACTATTTCTGAAAATTCATTTTCCATTACTGCCTTTATTTTTACGCTGTTATCTGTTGAATTTTCTGCCAGCACTTTTATTCCGTTTAAGGATGCCGGATTTACTTCTTCCAGAAGGTTAACATGCAGGATATAAAAAGAAAGGTCATTTTCCCTGCTGAAGCTGACGGTATAAACTTCTTCCTTATTTACATCACAGATTTCTGTTTTTTCGTTAGGAAGAGTTACGCAGCCTGTAAATAAAACTGCCGCAAGTGCGGCAAAGGAAAATATTAACTTATTCATTCATACATTCCATTTAAAAGACGGTAAACCATATTGATTTTTTCTTTTTGTGCCTTATCAAGATTCAGTGTTTCTGCTTCATCAATAAGCTTTTCTAAAGAAGAAATAGTTTCGTTAATTGCAGTTACAAAACCGCGGCATACCTTAAACCAGTATCTTCCCCTGCCGTCCGTAAACAGGGTAATAAAGCCGTTTTCCTTTGATGCACTTTTTGCCACGGTAACGCGCATTATGTATGGCGCACAGTTGCCAAGCTTGTCTATGGCGAATGTTTCGTGAATATTGACGTTCATTTTTCTAGGCCATGAGCCCTCTTCTAAAGGTTCAAGGTTTAATGTTCTTGCAGCCTTTATGATAAGCTCCATCTTTTCACCGGCCAAAAGGCTGAATCCGCCTTTCATTATAATTGAGCCTTTTAACCCGGCCAGGCGTGCAAGAAGGTTTTCGTCTTTTTCTGCAGGAAGTGCGCTCTTAAAATCCTTCCATGGAAGTGTTACCGTGTCCTTGCCTTTAAACTTTTTGATTTCAAAGTTTACGCCGCCGATGCTAACATGATCTTCGTCTTCCTGCTTTGATTTTTTACCTTTCCTGCCTTTCTTATCCTTTTCAAATTCTTCTTTGAAAGTGGTTCCGGAATATTCCATATTGCCCGTAAGGCTTTTGCCTTTACTGCTGCGGACAACTGCAAGGTCGTGTTCAAGTTCCGGATCTATCTGTGCCAGAAGTTTTTTTGTAAGGGGTGAAACGCTCATGGCAAACATTCTGCTTGTACGGACAATTTCACCTGCAACGATGTATAGAGGAAAAGTCTTAAACATTGAAGAGCCAGGGTGGATTGAAATATGGTCCTGCGTAAGGCTTCTGTAATTTTCCCTGCCGTCACGGACGCATACAAACTGAATCATGCCGCTGGCAATGCAGCAAAGGTAGTTGTCCATGCTGCCGCCGCCTGTAATAGGCATCTGGAGCCTTTTAGAAATTATGTCTTCAAGCTGTTCCTTTATATTTAAAATTTCTGCCATTACACGTTCGTCAAGGTAACTTCTTTTGCAGAACTTTTCTTTATTAGGCTGTGCCATGTATGTGCGGAAAAGCTTAACGTAAGTTACAAAGTCTCCCTGAATGTCGCGGAAAGAATGGTGTGCCATGCGTGCATCCATTTCTTCACCAACTGGCAGAACAAAAGGAGACTGGGTGCTTAAAAAGGCAGCGGCTATGATTACGTCTTCCAGGACATCAGGGTAGCGCATTATGCTTTCTACAAGGATTTTAGAAACGCGCGGTTCAAGTGGGAATTCTACCATGAGCTTGCCTGTAGCAGAAAGTGTTCCGTCTTTTTCTAAGGCATGAAGCATGTTTAAAGTCTGTACTGCACCGATGATTCCTTCCCTTCCAGGAGGAGAAATAAAGTCAAATTTTTCAAAATCCGTAATGCCAAGTTCTGCCATGCGCAGGACAACTTCGCTAAGGTCTGTCCTGTATATTTCTTCTGTTGTGTATTCCTGCCTTGCATCAAAATCTTCACGGCTGTAAAGCCTGTAGCATGTTCCTTCACAGGTGCGGCCGGCTCTTCCCCTGCGCTGGTTGCAGCTTGCACGGCTTACGGGTGTTTCGTTTAAGCTTGAAGTAAAGGTTCTCGGGCTGTAAAAGTTAAGCTTTGCAAGTCCGCTGTCTATTACCGTCGTAATTCCGTTTATGGTGACTGATGTTTCTGCAATGTTGGTGCTTAATACAACTTTCTTTTTGCCGAAGGGTGCAGAATCAAAAACTTTTTCCTGCTCTTCCTTTGGCAGCCTGCCATATAAAGGAACGATATGGATTTTGCTTTTAAAGGTGCTGTTGTAAAGTTTTTCCATGCAGTCCTTGATTACTTTTTCTCCCGGAAGGAATACCAGAATGTCCCCTGTGGTCTTGTTGTCTAAAACCCTGTCTATGGTTGTTTCTATTTTATTAAGCAGGGCTTCTTCACCTTCTGCAGATGCCGTTGTGGTTTTAAGGGCCGGCGGGTCGTAAACCATGGTAACGGGGAATGTCTGTGTGTCTATAGTAACGATAGGGCAGCCGCCAAAATAGTTGCTGAAACTTTCTGCGTTCATTGTTGCAGAACTTACTATGACTTTAAAATCATGGCGTACGGCAAGAATGCGTTTTAAAAGACCTAGGACAAAGTCAATGTTAAGGCTTCTTTCGTGGGCTTCGTCTACCATTATTACGGAATACTTGGACATGTAAGGATCAAGCTTCATTTCCTGAAGAAGGATTCCGTCCGTCATTATTTTTATTCTTGTAGTGTTGTCCGTCTTGTCTTCAAAGCGCATTTTGTATCCTACAAGACCAGGATATTTTGTCTTTAACTGCTTTGAAATGAATTCGCTTACGCTTAGGGCGGCAATTCTTCTTGGCTGTGTTACGGCAATTATTCCGTTTTGTGAATAGCCTGCTTCGTGGAGAATTACCGGTATCTGCGTTGTTTTTCCGGAACCTGTAGGGCTCTGGACTACCACTACCTGATTGTCTTTTAATGTTTCAAGAATGCGTTCTTTCTGTGCGTAGACCGGAAGGTCCTTATAGTTTATTGCCATGTATCTTTTCCTTTAATATTTTCCATTAGTTTTTTTCTTTCTGAAAGGTAGGCTGCCCACTTTTCATTTCCGTCTTCTTTTAATCTATTTATAAGAGCGTCATCAAGTTTTTTTACAACGAACTCGCTGTTTTCCGTAATGCAGGTTGTTATTAATTCCGGCTCCGGACTTTCAATTACAACACCATCTGCAGTTTTTTCTATTTTAACAGTAAAAAGAAAACTGTCTCCTGTATAATCCCTTGGGCTGTCCGGCTTCTTAAAGTTTGGCCTGCGCCTTTGAGAGCTGACTGTATTCCCCACAGAATAAAAAATAATTTTCTGCTTATTGTCTTTTGTGTGGATTACTTCCCATTCCTTGGAAACATGGGGATGGTTTATCCATAAAATATCTGCACCATTATTTATTAAAGAATAATAAAAGTTTTTGCTTTTTTCTGCAATGCTGCGCTCGTATTCCGGTTCTGCCGTATGAAAGGAAAGAACCAGAATGTCTGCATTGTTTTTTATTTTTTCTGATTGAATCTGCCCTAGAAATTCCTGCCGTGCTTTTGGGGTCTCTTTAAGAAAATCAAAATATTCAAGCTCAGTTGTAAAATTCAATACTTCCGTAACGGCTGCAAAAAGAATTTTTATTCCGTTCTTTTCTATTAATATAAACTTTATGGGTGCATTTTTAGCATCTTTTATGCCTGCTGAATAAATGCCTGCATCCTTTTTAGAATCAAAAAATGCCTTTGTAGAATCAAGTCCTTCTAAATGAAAATCATTAATGTGGTTGTTTGCCAGGCTGAATACATTAAAGCCGCCTGCAATTATTTTTTCTGCATAGGCTCTATGACAGTTGAACAAAGGGTAGCCGGACTGCGGCAGCTCATCGTTTACGGTAGATTCAAAATTGGCAAAGGCAAAGTCTGCGCTTTTTATTATGGGTTCAATATCTTTAAGAAGGGAATCATAATTCCTTTCCGTAATTTCTGGATGAGCCATAATGTCCCCTGCAAAAAGAAGGGTAAGCTCATTTTTTTCTTCTATTATATTTATATTTACATCAGACGGAGAATTTACTTTTGTAGTTGAACATGAGGATAAAAAAAATATTCCGATTATAAAAACCAAAGGACTTTGCTTCATAATAACCGGAATATATTCTAATAGGGCATTGTTAAAAAATCAAATTAAATAAAAATCAGCCTGCAATCTTCATTGATTCAATTTTCATTGCTTCGCTGTAGCTGCTTGGCGTCATGCCGGTATAGGATTTAAATTCATGGATAAAATGGCTCTGATCGTAGAATCTGTAATCTGCGGCAATCTTTGAAAATGAATTAATCTGACCCTTGTTGATTTCTGCAAGGACAAGCTGGAACTTTACGATGTTGCAGAACTGTTTTGCGCTCATGCCTGCATTTACGTCAAAAAGATGGTTAATGTAGCGTGAAGAATATCCTGCAAGGCTTTCCAGCTGGCTTATTTTTATAAGTCCGTTCTTTTCTATTATAATGTCGAGCAGCTGCCTGAAAAGTTCCTTTGTAGAAGAATTAACTTCTATTGTCTTAAGGAAAGCACAGGCGGCGTTCATTCTGTCTTCAAAAGAATTTTCCTTTATTATAAGGGAATAGATTTTCTTAAGGCTGTCTGTTTCTGCTTCAAGAACTTTGCCTGCATTTGCCTTTATTTCGTCTCCGCTGGAAAAAGGATTGTCTCCCGGTTCAAAGCGGATGGCAAAGTATTCTGTTTCCGGCTTCATTTCAAAGGAAACGGCTGTTGTTGTATTGTAAACCATGTGGGCTTCAAAAAACTTTCCGCAGGCAATTACCAGGTTTGTGCATCCGTCCGGCATAAAGGCAACGCTGTTTGATTCACCATTGCTTTTGCTTGAAAAACTGTAGAACCAGTATTTGCCCTGTGATTCTACAACGTCATGATAGAAATTTTCAGTCTTTAATTCAAAAAAAGGCTGAACAGGTTCAAGATAAGATGCGTTTTTTTCCATAAGTAGCCCCCTGGAAGTTTAAAACAAAAAAAGGCACTGGAGACAGTTATATCCTGTTTCCAGCGCCATTGCTGTTAGGGTTATTATTTCATTTTACGTTTTTTTTGTCAATAAGTTACACTTTCCCAATATTTTTTTAGAATAATAAAATTATTGTAAACAGACGCCGTAGGCAGGTTCGGCAATGAAAAAAAATCTGTAGGAAAGAAGCGATGAAGCCTGATTTCAAAACTGCCTGTACAAGAATTGCGGATGCAATTCTTGAGACGAAAGTAACAACAGGTTCTGGCTTCTAAATAATATTTACTTTCGTCGTAATTCTTTTTTTTACATTTTAATATGAAAAAATTTCTATGCTACTGAAAGATTATGTGCTATAATTGCTAATCATGTTTGAAACTTTACTGGATTTTATAGTTCCTTTTTCTGGAGCAATGCTTGGTGCAGTTTCCCAGGGTATTTTATGGGGAATAATGGCTCTTGGTGTTTACATTACATTTAAGATTCTTGATTTTGCCGACATGACCGTAGACGGCAGTTTTGCATTGGGCGGATGTGCCTGTGCACTTCTTATTGTAAGCGGCGTTAACCCTCTGATTGCAGTTCTTGTTGCAACGGTTGCAGGCGCAATTGCAGGCCTTTTAACCGGTTTTTTAACAACAAAGCTTAAGATACCGGGAATCCTTGCAGGTATTCTTGTTCAGCTTGCACTTTATTCAATTAACCTGCATGTTTTAGGCGGACCAAACCAGCCTTTGACAAGGGCACATAAAACTGTAGTAAACTGGGTGAACAATGCACTTAATTTAGGAGACCTTTTCCCTGTAAGTGCAACTTCTGTTGCAAGCCTTATTGTTGGAATCATCTATTGTGCAATCATAATTGCAGTGCTTTACTGGTTCTTTGGAACAGAAGTGGGCAGTGCAATCCGCGCTACAGGAGACAACAGTTCCATGAGCCGTGCTCAGGGAATCAATACGGACAGCATGCAGATTCTGGCCCTTATGATTGCCAACGGACTTGTTGCTTTAAGCGGTGCCCTTGTAATGCAGCAGCAAAGGTTCGGAGACGTAAGCATGGGTATCGGAACAATCGTTATTGGCCTTGCTTCCATCATTATAGGTGAAGTTATTTTCGGCAAGCGTTTCGGCTTCTGGTGGTCTTTGCTTGGCGTTGTTTTCGGTTCAATCATTTACCGTGTAATCATAGCCATTGTCCTTCAGCTTGGAATGAAGACACAGGATTTAAAGCTTCTTTCTGCCGTAGTCGTTGCCGTTGCACTTTCTGTTCCTGTCCTTAAACAGAAATACGGAACTAAAAAAGCAGTTGCAAAGAAAGCCTGACACCCTGATGGAGAGAAGATAAAAACCGCCTGAAATAGCGTCGGTTTTT
>JALELH010000097.1 GCA_022768865.1 Spirochaetia bacterium | reverse complement strand
TGATTACAGGGTTTTTGCTTACACTGACTTTTTATAAAACACCGGATATTGAGTAATAAAAAAGTTATTCTTATTTAAGGCAAATAAATGATATTCAATCTAAATATAACACAGCCTGTGTTGTTGACTATACACAACCTGTGTTCTTGACTAAGCAATACATGTGTTCTTGACTATGCACAATTTGTTTCTTGCCTACGCAAAACCTGTGTCTAGACTATAAACAACATGTGTTCTCGACTACGCACGACCCTTGCGATGACTACGGACAACCCGTGTTATTGACTATACACAACTTGTGTTGTTGACTACAACACGCTTGGCATGAGCAAGCACAAATCATGGGCATTAATTGCAAACTACTGCGACAAAACACTTCTCCGCAATTCACTTGCTTATGAATGCGGGCGCAAAATCATGGATGGCATGGCATGGAACCCTGATACAAGAAATGTACATTTATATTTAAACGGAGAATATTTAGGACTTTACATGGTTTGCGAATCAGTAAAAATAGACAAAAAGCGTGTAAACATTATAAACATTGAAGACTGCAACGATGCAAGCAAGGCAATTGAATACGGTTTTGTGCTGGAATTCAATAACCGACAAGATAACTGGATGGATAGTGCAGTTTCTGGTTTATAAAGCAAACCTTTCAGAATCTGCTTCCGGTTGCAAAACTGCAAGCAGATTCTGTAACAGTAGGTAGCGTCAGTAATTAAGATAATTCTCTTCAAGCTTCTTAAAATCGCAGCATACTTTATTAAGAAGCGGATAATCTTTAGTTGTCCTGTCCATATAAACTTTCTGAGCCTTTTTTATTATGATTTCTGCATTTTTTCTTATAAATCGGATTTCATTAGATTCATAAGTGTCAGTAACTGCATTTACCTGCAATGCTGTATAAACCCCATCTTTAACAGGAAACATATTATTATGCAATATATTTGCAATTTCTTTTTTTGAACTGTCCCTAACAAAAGTAGTTATTAATGCCAGTCTCTTTTTTTTGCCCTCTTTTTTACGTTCTTCTGTGGTCTGAGAAGTTAACGGAAGAACATAGTTAATTCCATTTATCATGGTTATAATTCCAACAAAAGGCCTGTTGTTATATTTTACACTAATTCTTGAATCTATTTTATGCAGAAACCTTAAATAATCCGGCTCTATTTTATATAAACTTAATTTCAAAATCCCTCCTTAGATATAAAAAAAGGCTGCCTGCAAAAGCAGACAACCCGTTAAATCGTCCACTAAAGCAGGACCTCTCTATTTTGAATCGTCCACTAAAGCAGGACCTCTCTAATGTTTAAATTATATTATCAAATATTTGAATTGTCAATCTTAATGTAACGAACACAGCCTTTGTTTACTTCAAACTTTCCATAACTTTAGCACCCACTTTCCAATTGTCGCCGGCACCCATGGTTACAAAAAGATAGCCGTCAGGGTATTTTGAACCTGCGCTCTGCTGTAAAAGTTCTAACGCCTTTTCGGCGGCTTCATCAAATTCCTTTGCGTAAATAACGTGCTTATGATATTTTGCAGCATGTTCTGCAAGGATTTTGCCGGTTACTTTGGCAGCATCTGCATTTTCCCTGGCACTGCCATAAATCTTATTAATGATAACAACATCTGCACTGTCAAAACTTGAAGCAAATTCTTCTAGCAAGGCAGCCGTTCTTGTATAAGTGTGGCTCATAAAGTCCACGATAATCTTGTGTCCTTTATAGAATTCCCTGTAGCCTGCCAATGTTGTCTTGATTGCCGTTGGGTGGTGGCCATAGTCGTCTATAAAAATAATATCATTGCCAGCCTTGTTTTTACACCTGCCTACAATTTCGCTGCGGCGTTTGCCGCCTGCAAAGGCAAGAAGCCCTTCCTTTATGCGTTTAAAATATTCTTCAGGCTTTTTGCCGTCTGCCTTTAAAAGTTCTACGGCAAGGGCAACGGCAGCACAGGCATTGCGCACATTATGCAGGCCAGGAACGGCAAGTGCACATTCGCCCAAAAGCCCAATTGTAAAATACTGATGGCCTTTTTCAACCTTACCGAATGTAAGTTTATAGTCTCCTTCAGCTTTTGTGCCATAAGGAATAAGATTAATGTCAAGGCGCTTTGTTTTTGCAATCTGTGCTGTTTCTACGGCACCGGCATCATCTGCACAGTAAATCAAATCCCCGCCCTGAGGCAAAAGGCATGCATAGTCAACAAAAGCATTCTGAATGTCTTTAAATGTAGGATAATAGTCCTGATGATCGCTTTCTACGGAAGTAAGGATAATTTTAGACGGGCTGTATGCCATAAAGTGCCGCTGGTATTCGCAAGTTTCGGCAACAAAATATGGACTTCCGCTGTTTTTATTATTTACCGTGCAGGAATTGCCAAAAGAAGAAATAATGCTTCCTGCAAGAATCTGTGAATTTAATGGCAGATACTTTAACAAAGTTCCTGCAAGGCCTGTTGTAGTAGTCTTGCCGTGGACTCCGCAAATACCTGCACTGAAGGCAGTCCTTGAAATTGCACCAAGAGCTTCTGAATAAAGCATCATGGGAATTCCAAGTTCCACTGCCCTTTTTAGATCCGGATTTTTGTCCGAACTGTATGCGCTTGAATATACAACAAACTGAATGTCCTTAGTTACATTGCCTTCTGAAAATTCCATTGGCTTTATGCCAAGCTTTTCAAGAACTTGGTCAGTATAAAACCTTTCGCTGACGTCGGAACCTGTAATGACGGCACCGCGTGCAGCAAGTATTTCAACAAGGGCAACCATGCCGGTACCCTTGATTCCAACAAAATGAAATCTTGCACCTTTCAATTCTGAAGGCAATGTAACAATTCTGGACATTTCTAACCTACATGCTGTAAAGTTCGTTTGACTGGCTTACAAAGCAGCCAATACCTTCTGTACGATACAACTTACGCAGCTTTAGCACAATAGCAGCAATTTTGTCTGCATCTTCCTTGTTGCAGTAAATTATATACATGGTATTAAGCTGAGGCCAGACAGCATCTCCAAGATGAGGATTGCTGTAACCTGCGCCCTTTACGTTGTCAACCTTTGTAAACATCTTTGCTACATTGTTGGTCTTAAACTCTTCGTCAAAGTCTTCTTCAAGAGCCTGGGAGCAGATAATTTCCACCCTGTACTTCTGAACTTCCATTGCCTTATCGTCATTTAATGTAAGCAGTTCGTCCATAATTATTTGCCCTCCTTTTCTTTTGCAGCAAGTCTTTCAAGCATAGCAGCCTCTTTCTTTGCTTTCTTGGCAGCTTTCTTTTCTGCCTTTTTGATACGGCGGCTGTTAATCATGTAGTAGATTGAAGGCATAAGGAACAATGTCATCAAAGAACCGAATGTCATTCCACCGAAAACCGTAAGACCAATTGGCTGCATTGACTGAGAGCTTTCTGTTGCAAAGAATGCCAAAGGAATAAGGGAAATAACAGTAGTCAAAGTAGACATCAAAATCGGGCGCAGACGGTTTCTTGCAGCTTCAATACAAGCTTCTTCAAGTTCGTATCCACGCTTTCTGAGAAGGTTTGTATAGTCAACAAGAACAATACCGTTATTAACTATAGTACCGATAAGAACAAGCATACCCATAACAGAAACAATGCTGAGCTGGTTTCCTGTAAGGGCGTATGTTGTCATAACACCAATGAAGGAAAGTGGAATTGTAAGAATAACGATGAACGGGTCAACAAGGGATTCAAACTGGGAAGCCATAACTACGAATACCAGTGCGGCAGCCATAATCATGATGGCAGCAAAACCACGGACTGCTTCAACCATGTCTTCCATATCACCACCATAGTTGATGATAACTGTTTCATCCTTAGGAATGTTTTCTTCAATGATTCTCTGAACATTGCTGTAGGCAACATCCATGGAAACACCAGTAACCATAGAAGCCTTGATTGTAACTGTACGTGACTGGTTTGTACGCAAAATTGTAACAGGAGCCAGGTTCTGTTCATAGTGTGCAAAGCTAGAAAGAGGAATACGCTTGCCCTGTGAATTGACTACAGAAATCTGGTCAAGGTCGTTAAGCTTCTTGCGGTCCTTTTCAGGCAGCTGAACCATAACATCAATATCCTTACCTTTGTCTGTATAACGTGTAGCAGTAGCACCGTTAATGGCACCGTTGATTTCAGAACCTACGTTATAGATTGTAAGTCCCATTTCATACATTTTTGCACGGTCTACAACGATTTCTGCCTGTGGAAGACCATCTTCCTGTTCACTTTCAACTTCGTTTACGTAGTCACCGCCCTTTTCCTTAAGAAGCTTTACTATAGCATCAGAAGTTTCCCTAAGAGTGTTAAGTTCATCACACTTTATGGAAATTTCCATTTTGCCGGAAGAAGCACTGTTCTGGTTTTCGCTGAACTTTAAGTCTGCACCAGGGAAGCGGTTAAAGTACTTTCTAAGCTTATCCTTTGCTGTAGCTTCGTTATCATAACCCGGCTGGCGTTCTGCTTCAGGATAAAGCGTATAAGAGATTTTACCTGTGTTTGTTTCAGCACCAGATGCGTAAACGCTTGTACCACCGGCCTGAATTGAGATGAACTTACATCCCTTTATTTCATCCTTTGTCATTTCATACATTTCAAAGATTGTTTCTTCTGTAGCATGAATGCTTGTTCCCTGTGGAAGTGTAAATTCAACGGAAACAGAGTTAGAAGCAGCAGCAGGCATAAAGATGAATCCTACATACTTAATTGCTGCAACAGAAAGGAAGAACAGAACAACAAGAACTGTTACACAAAGCTTCCTGTGGTGAAGAACTGCTGTAACACCCTTTGAATAAGAGTTTTCAAGCCAGAGGAAGAATCTGTTAAACAGGTTGTTGAATGCGTAGCTTAAGCCGCTCTGTTCTTCCATAACGATTTTGTCAATCCTAAGAACTGATGAACAAAGAACAGGAACAAGGGCAACGGCTGCAATAAGGGAACTGAGCAAAGAGAAAATAATTGTAAATGCAAGGTCGTTGAACATCTGTCCCATCATGCCAAGCTGTTTCTTAAAAAGAAGCATAGGCAAGAAGATACATACAGAAGTCATTGTAGAAGATGTAATTGAAGCAATCATTTCCTTAGAACCAAGGATGGCTGCAACAGTCGGCTTTGCATCGCGCTGGCGGTAAGCATATATGTTTTCAAGGATAACGATGGAGTTATCAACAAGCATACCAATACCAAGCAAAAGGCCTGCCAGGGAAATCATGTTAATGGAAATGTTACAGAAGTACATGAAAAGCAAAGTAATCATAACAGAAATTGGAATGGCAAGACCAATGATGAATGTACTCTTCAAAGAACGCAGGAATATAAAAAGAATAACAATGGCAAGCAAGGCACCCTGAACAACAGAGTCCAAAACGTTGTTGATTGTTTCGTTAATGATATCAACTGTGTTGTCTGTTTCTGTAATGTGAATGTCAGAAGGAATTTCTGACTGAAGTTTCTTAACCGCTGCACGAACACGCTTACCGGTTGCAACAGAGTTTTTACCGCTCTGCTTCTGGATAAGAATCATGACACAAGGACGTGAATCAAGGTAAGCAAGTGTAGATTCTGATTTAAATCCTTCGTAAACATCTGCAATGTCGCGCAGGCGGACAGAAAGAAGCTGAGAAGAATTTGCATCAAGGGAATCCGGCTTATATGTAATTACTGTATTTTTAAGATCATCAAGAGAAGAATACTTACCATTAGTTTTAATAGTATAGTTTGTTTCGCCTGAAGTAATGCGTCCGCCGGAACTCTGAATGTTCTGTGCACCAATCATCTGGGCAGCAGAAGTAATGGAAAGTCCATAAGCTTCAAGACGGTCACGAGGAATATCAATGTTGATTGCCTTTTCACGGCCACCGATTACTTTTGCAGATGCAACACCATCAAGCTGTTCAAGACGCTTTGAAATTGTATCTTCTGCATACGTACGAAGCTCTTCCGGAGAACGTTCGCCTTCAATGGAAAGATACATGATAGGCATCATGGACGGGTCAAGCTTGAATACTACTGGAGAATCAGCTTCATCAGGAAGATACCTTCGGACGGTATCAATCTTATCACGAATGTCACCGCCTGCAACATCAATATCAACGCCATAGTCAAATTCAAGCTTAATGATACTTGCACCAAGGCTTGATTCAGAATCCATCTTCTTAAGTCCGCTAAGACCAGAAAGGGCCGATTCCATTGTTCTTGTAATGGACTGTTCAACTTCTTCCGGACCTGCATCTTCATACTGTGTATAAACAAGAATATACGGCAGTGTCATGTTAGGATACATATCCATAGGAAGGTTAAATGTACAGTAAATACCAAGTGCAATTGCCATAAAGAAGCACAAAAGAGTAGTTACCGGTTTTTTTACACATGTTTCAGAAATACTCATTAAAATAATCCTTTAATAATTTCTAACCTTTAAAAACAACCTTGTTTCTAAAACCTTTATTATTTATCTTCATTAACAACAGAAAGAACTGTAACGGAATCTCCCTGGTTCAAAAGTGTCTGTCCCTTAACAACGATCTGTACACCGGCCTTAATGCCTTCTGTAATTTCTGTCTTGTTATCAACAGAAATACCAAGCTTTACAGGAACCATGTCTACAGTAGTATTGCCCTTTGCAGATTTTCTGTCTGAAACAACAAAGAGGTAAGCAACACCGTCACGGGTTACAACTGCAGTTGCAGGAACAACAATTACATCATGAACGCTTTCTGTAACAAGCTTTACACGGGCATACATGCCTACGCGTACTTTTGGATCTTCAGGTTCAATTCTAAGCTTAATAGCCATTGTTCTTGAAACGCTGTCCAGGACAGGGCTTACTTCAAATACAACTGCAGTAAATACATCAGCCGGGTAAGAGTCAAATGTAATTGCAGCCTTCTGGTTAAGCTTGATTCTGCTTACAAAGCGTTCCGGAATGTTTACCTTAATCTGAAGTTCCTTTGTATCGCTGATTTTAGCTATTGAGCTGCTTGGAGAAACTGTTGCACCAATTGTATATGGATATGCTGTAACAGTTCCGCTTACAGGAGACTTTACAGGGCTTGCTGCATAGTTCATACCCGGGCGGCTTGCATCAACATAGGCAATGATGTCGTCTTTCTTTACCCTGTCGCCAATGCTTACAAGTGTCTGTGTAATTTTACCGCTTGTATCAGGAAGAACGTCAATGGCAGAAACAGAAGAAACGTCGCCGCCGAATTCAAGGTAGTCATCAAGATTGCCTGCTGATGTCTTGAATGTATTTACGGCAAATACAGATTCCTTGATTTCTTCTGCACCACTTGCAGCGGCACTTTTCTTTTCCTTGCAGGAAACCATTGTAAATGCTGCAGCAACAGCAGCTGTCAAAATAAATGTTTTCTTAAAGTTCATATTTATCCCCCTATTCTTTTACTGTTTCAGTTTCAGTTTCGTTTGTTGAAGTTTCTGCTTTGGCAGCTTCCTTCTTAAAATCAATGTTAAGTTCTGTTTCAAGGTCAAGCAAGGCAGA
Source organism: Spirochaetia bacterium (assembly GCA_022768865.1). Classification (GTDB taxonomy): domain Bacteria; phylum Spirochaetota; class Spirochaetia; order Treponematales; family Treponemataceae; genus Treponema_D. Next base: position 3,669 of record JALELH010000097.1, on the reverse strand, counting down.
AATATAGTTAAACTTCTGGTTTGCAAGTCCAAGTTTTGCCTGATTAAGCTGGTCTTCTGCATCGCGCAGGTCAAGAAGTTCTGTAGTACCGTTTCTGTAGCTGCGTGCAGTCATTTCGTAAGAACGCTGTGCAAGAGAAATGTTGCGTGCCATAACGTCAATCTGTTCGCGCGCATCGTTAAGTGTGTTTACGGCCTTGCGCACGTTGATTTTCTGGTTTTCTACAAGCTGGTTTCTCTGAATCTTGAGCTTGTTCAAAGTGTCCTTTGTATCAGCTGTCTGCTGCCTGTTTTCAGAAAATGGAAGAAGGTTTGTAAGCTTCCATGCAAGTGTCAAACTGAAAGAACCGTTGTCTTTCCAGTCTCCGCCTGAAGGATATCCGCCCTTGTCTGCATCAAGGAAGTCAGTAAGCATAGGCATGAATGAATACTTGATTTTAAGTGCAGGAACAAAAGTTCCAAGGTTTGCAGCCTTAACGCCCATTTCTGTAAGTTCAATGTTCTTGTCAAGGTTCTGAAGGTCAAGGTTATAGCCTGCATACTTGTTCATAAGCTGTTCGTAGTCTGCATCGATGTATTCAGGATTAATTGAACCGGAAAGAACAATGTCTGTCCCTACAGGATAGCCGATAAGGAAAGCAAATGTATCCATGCTTGCCTTAAAGTCGTTTTCTGCCTTTGAAACATCCGGCTTTGCGTTTTCGTATGCTACCTGAGTCTGCAAAAGCTTGATTTCAGGTGCGGCACCGTTGTTGTAGTTTTTTTCTGCCTGAAGATAGCGCTGACGAGAATTTTCAAGTGTATCTTTCTTAATCTTAAGGCTTTCCTGCTGCAAAAGAAGTCCGTAAAAAAGCTTTTCTACGTTTACCTTTATTTCTCGCTGTGCCTTTTCAAAAGAAATCTGGCCTACTTCGTAGCCTTTCTTTGCTATCTTGATTTTTTCAATGTAGGCAAAAGAAAAAGTCCAGTCTGCTGATACGCCAAAAAGTCCCGTCCAGTGCATGCTTTCTGTGGTCTTTACCTGTGCAGCGGCGGCTCCTAAATTTTTTTTAAGGGTATCATCACTGATTCTGTTCAATGTTCCGCTTGCTGTCAAATCCGGCAAAAGAACGTTCCAGCCGTATTTGCCTGCCCTTTCCTTCATGGCAAGGTCAATGTCTGCAGACTTGATTGAATCTGAATTCTTAAGTGCAAATTCAACGGCCTGATCAACTGTCAGCGTAACAGTATTGTTTTCTACTGCTGCTTCTTCTGCAAAAGAAACAGCTCCCAACGCAAAAACAACAAAAGTCTGTAAGATTTTCTTTTTCATCTTATTTTTCATTTCCTTTCCCAACTCCTGTTTCCATCATTATTAATATATCTTTCAACATAGCCTGAACAACTTCAGGACTTATATTCCTTGTTTTTGCATGCCTGTATAAGACAACGGGCATCATCGTAAGCCAGGATACTACTATCCTTTTATCCTGCACCGGCAGACCAAAATCCGGGAACGCGTCGTAAAATTCAATATTTTTGAAGTAGTCATTATACACACGTTCTTCATATTTATCTACATTGACGATTTCTGCAAAAGAATGAAACTGAAACCACTTGCCTACCGTAAGCACTTCCGGCTTTTTCATGAAATAAATGAGGACTGTTTCCATTAAAACATAAATCCGCTCCGCATTGTTTTCTGCAAAGACAGAATTATCCTTAATGAACTTAAACATTTCTTCAAATTCTTCCTGAATCAAAGAACCGATCATCTGTGTTTTATTTTCAAACTTTGTATATATGCTGCTTTTGGCAAGGCCTATTCCATGGGCAACAGATTCTACAGTAATGCCGCGGAAGCCCTTTTCCTTTACAATTTCTGAAACTGAAACAAATATTTTGTTTACCGGTTTCAATAATTTCATGTTAGACTGGCAGTTTTCATCAAGGGTTGCCAGACGGGAAACAGTAAAGTTGCTTATGTTCTGGCCAAGTCCGCATATTAGGAACTTTTCTATTTTAGAAGCAAATTCCAGCACATCAGAATAAGTATCCTGCCTGTTAAGTTCTTCCAGTACACGGTTGCGCAAAATAACAAAAAACAGAACATTGCAGCCTAAATACACGGCCATCTTGTATTTTTCCATGTTAGTTACCGACCCGTCGGTAGCAAAAACACTGTCAAAAAAAGGAAGGCCCAGATCCTTTAACTTGAACATTGCCTCATCAAGGGAAAAATCATTCTGATTGGAAATTAAGTAAAAAAGATATTCTTTGTGGGTCAAAAGAAGAACAACTACGTCTTCTATTAAGGCAAGGGTGCCTTCGTCTTTTTTAAAGGTGATTTTAGACAAAACGGAATATATTTCACTGTAAACACGGTCTTCAAGAACCTGTTCCAGTTCCTGGCGGCTTTTAAAATGCCTGTAGATTGCAGGCTTTGTAATGCCGGCACGAGCAGCAATGGCAGAAAGGGACACATTATTGATTTCAGGTTTTGTATAAAATGAGAAAGCTGAAGAAATAATCTGTTCCCTTGTATTTTCCATGTCCCTTTTAGCCTTAGTTACCGACTGGTCGGTAACTGTTAATAAATTATCTAAATGCATGGAAAAAATCAAGTAAGTTTATGCTAAAATTATGTTATAAAGATAACTATACACCTTACGGCAGAACCAGTCCTGAAAAAAAGTCTTCCGCACTTCGTTTGTGCAGATTTTTTTTCATGCCTGAACCTGCCTACGGCGTATATTTGCTATAAAACCTTTTATTATAAAATACTTTATTTTTTATCGTCTTTTTCTATTACCTTTTCAAAGAAAACGGCTACGATTTTACCGTCTACCTGGTTAAGGTCCGTAATGCTGTATTTTGAATTGTTTTCTATTAACCAGTTGTCGTATGAGGTCCAGTCCGGGAATTCTTTTGTCTGTTCTGGTTTTTGTTCCATTTAAGTTTCTCTATATTCTTTATAATGCTTTTATAAAAACCGCCGTTTAATACGCAGATTGACTGTTTTCATTGCTAAAATCAGCATATTTACGTCAATCTACATATTCTCGTATGTCTGAACGGCGTCTTCTAAGTGTTCTATTTTAATGCCTGCCTGGGCAAACATTTCAAGGCTGTCTTTTTCGTCGTGATAGTGCTTTTCGCAGACTACCCTTTTTATGCCGCAGTTGATTATAAGCATGGCACAGGTTCTGCACGGAGTCATGCGGCAGTATACTGTTCCGCCGTCTATGGAAATGCCGCGTTTAGCTGCCTGACAGATGGCATTCTGTTCTGCATGAACAGTGCGTACGCAGTGCTGGGTTATGGAGCCGTCGTCGTGGAGCATTTTCTTAAGCAGATGGCCTGCCTGGTCACAATGAGGAAGCCCTGCAGGGGAACCTACATAGCCAGTTACAAGAATCTGATTGTCTTTGGCAATTACGCAGCCGCTTCTGCCGCGGTCGCAGGTGGCACGCTTTGCGATGGTGCGTGCTACTTCCATGAAATATTCATCCCATGTAGGACGAATGTATTTTTCTTCTGACATAAAATTCCTTTCAGGCAAAATGCCGAGTTATAAAATAACTGTTTTAGTAGAAAACTAGACGCCTTACGGCAGAACCAGGCCTGAAAAAAAGGCTTCCGCACTACGTTTGTGCAGATTTTTTTTCATTCCTGAACCTGCCTACGGCGT
>JALELH010000095.1 GCA_022768865.1 Spirochaetia bacterium | reverse complement strand
TGATTGCTGATGTTGTCTTGCCAACACCACCTTTTTGATTAACTAGTGTGATTACCTTTCCCATAATGCTACCATTATACTATTATTTTATATCAGTTGTCGATAAGATAAATTCAATCAATAAGATCGCTGAACCATGATTTTATATTGCGCCAGCTGCGGACGGCTTTTCTTTTGGCCATGTTGCCCGCTGCCTTTTTTACTTTAGAAAAACTTCTGCTTGCAAGGGCGTTTGGTTCAATATCCTTTTTAAAGCTTGTAAGAATCATTCTTGCGTACCGGGGAACAGTAAGTGAAAAAATAATTCCCGTTAAGGACAAAATCCAGCCAAGGCAAAGGAAAACCGCAGTAATAGCCTGCCACCTGTAAACGGCATCGTTCTTGCCAAAGATATCCATTACAACAATGACTAAAACACATAAAGTTACAAGCCGCCTTGCATAAACAAAAGGCCCTATAATCTTTTTGCTAAGCTTTTTATGCCTTATGATTTCTACAATAAACAGAATAAACTGAACAACACAAACACCAAGAAGGCACAGTGTAAAAATAAAGTTGTAGTCAAGAAAAACAAGACGCTGAACAAGATAGGCAATATAAACAATCTGAAGAACAAACCGGCTTGTAGAAAAGAAGCGTGTAAATTCTTCTATGATTGAATTAATTGCCTTTTCTGTTTCAGGAAGAATAAAGTTTTCCTTGTCTTCTTCTGCACTGCTTTCTATATATTCAATTTCCATTTGCTTTTTACCAGACCTTCTTTAATGCTAAAGCCTTAACTTAAGAAAAGAGCCTGCGGCATTCAAGATAAAATCTTTTTTCGTCAGCTTCTCCCATACTGAAGCTTTTGCGTGGGAGCGGTCCCCTTCCGCTGATTGTGTCAAAGAAAGAATCTTTTGCAATGGGCGGCAGCAAAACAGAAACTGCATTTTCTTTCTGGCCAAGGCGGAACACTTCTTCTGTTCCGTGAATGTAGTCAATTTCTACGCCGGTGTTTTTCTTTATGAATTCATCAAGTTCCGGCTGCAGGCGGCTTACTGCCAGATCCGTAATCTTTGTTGCAATGCGTGTGTAGCGCATGGTTCCGTCTACGGTGTAAACAAAGCCAAAATCTGCCTTAGAGTTTTTAATGTTTACTTCAAGGGCTCCGCGGTTGTCTTCTTCTATAATCTTGCCGTCAAGTTTTTCTGCAAGGAAAGAAATAAGCTTGTATGGATAGGCGTTAAACAAAACACGGTGAATCGGTTCAAAGGTTAAACCTTCATCATAAATGTTTACTATTTCTACAAGGGCATAGCGCACATTGGATTCAGCAATTTCTTTTTCTGACTTTCCCTGTGCCTTAAGTTCTTCCTTGTATTCGTCCCAGACTGCCTTTGCCGTTGCCAGGGAATGGTTGCCGTCTCCAACTGCAAACATAAATGTGCTGCCGTCAGCTGCCGTGTTTTTATTAAAAATCTTTTCAAGACTTTGGTAAACGGCATCAAGTTCTTCTTCTGATTTTATTGCCCAGCCAGAAATGTGGCCTGCATTAAGCATCAGGTCTCCGTCGTAAAATGGAGCATTCTTTTTGGCATTTTTGCCTGCCTTTTCTATAAGGCAGTGTTCCGGATCATTTACCAGAAGCATTATATGCGGAAGTTCAAGCGGTGCATTTTTTCTGATTTCTTTTCTTGGCGGAATGCGTTCTACAATAGTTGCTTCTGTGGCACGGATTAAGTTTTTGCTAAAAGGCTTCCATTCGTAAGTGTCAAGGTCTATGGCACAGACTAAGCCTTTGCGCGTTCTTCCGTAGCTAGAAGTGCGCTCTACATAAATGAATTCTTCTGCTTCTGCATCAAAGACATTTCCTGTAATGTAATCTGCCATTGACTTGCGGATTTTTTCCAGGCGTTCCTTTCTGTCCGGAGAGCCAAGATAAACTTCAGGCAAAATAAGATTTAAAGTAGAAGGGTTGCCTCCTGCAGCAGCCTCTGCCTTTTTCCAGTAATCCAAATCCTGTGTATACTAATCGCAGGCAATAACACTCCAGGAATCCAGCTTTTTATTACGTGGCAAAAGAATGCCCGGTATTTTAATTCCAAACTTTGCAAAATCTTTCATAGCACACATTATATCAAATTAGAACAAAAATTGTAACTTGAGCTAAAGAAGGCAGGAAGGCAAAATGCTATGCATTTTTCAGAATGACTTATCAGGCTTAACTTAGAATTACTATACCGCCCATACAAGAATTGCGAATGCAATTCTTGGGACAAAAGTTACAACAGACACCGGCTTTTAAGAAATCAAGGCTTTTGTCCCATATTTATAAATTCATATTTTTATTCTAAAATAAGCCTATGGCGTTAAACTTACAGCAGCGGCAGGTTCAGAAACAGGTTCAGGTAATGAGCCAGAAACAGATACAGTCATTAAAAATCCTTTCCATGTCTTCTGAAGATTTAAATGCAGAGATAGTAAATGCCGCAGAAGAAAATCCGTCTTTAATAATAGGCAGCAAATACAGCACCATAAATAAAATGCCTTCAGACGGCTTAAAGGTAGCCTCTTCTTCTCAGTCAGGGGAACTTGCATCAGAGTCCCACCAGGCAGCCCTTGAAGCATATTCGGACCAGAGAAAATCCCTTACGGAACATTTTTTAAGCCAGCTTAACATGCTAAACCTGCCGCCTGCAGAACATGACCTTTGCGAAAAACTTATCTACAACCTGGATGCCAAAGGCTTCCACTTCCTTGCACCCGTTTCCTTGATTGATAAAAAAAACAAAAGCCAGACACCGGGCCTTCTTGAAAAATGCATGGACCGCATCCAGCACTTTGACCCTGCAGGCCTTTGCGTAAAGAACATGGAAGAAAGCCTTTTTGTTCAGGCCAGGCAGAAAGGCAACGCACCTGCCCTTGCCCTTTTTATCCTTGACGGCAGGCTTAATTACCTAGACCCTCCAAAGCCAGAAAAAATAATGGCAAAGATAAAAAAGTATCTGGACGAACATAAGAAAATGTTTGGCGCAACACAGGAATCTATGCGCTACACGGATTTTAAGCTTACGGAAAAAGAAATAGAAAATGCACTTATGTTTATCCGCCAGCTGGACCCGTTCCCTGCAAGGGATTTTTCTACGGTAGAAACCCACTACGTAAGTGCAGACATAAACGTAGAAAAAGTAAATGAAGAAGACATAACCAAAGAAGACACTGTAATAGGAGACAGTGAAATCCTTCTGAAGATAACTGCCGCCACAGAAAGTGTTCCTTCAATCGCCATAAACAAGGAAGACTTGCAGCTGCTGGAATCCAAAACACTGACAGCCAAAGAAAAAAAAGAACTTTCAGAAAGAATAAGCCGGGCAAAGGAATTTATAGAAGCCGTTACATACAGACAGAACACAATCCTGCGCGCCTGCACGGAAATAGTAAGACACCAGCTGGACTTTTTTAAATACGGCCCGGGCCACCTGAAGCCCCTCAGGCTACAGGACATTGCAGACAAACTTGGCCTGCACGAAACCACCATAAGCCGAATGTCCACAAGCAAATACTTAAGGTGCAGCTACGGGCTTTTCAGCGTAAAGTATTTTTTTACAAATGCTGCATCTTCATCAGACAAAACCATAAGCCGTGACAAGGTTCTTTTTGTAATGAAGCAGATTATAGAACAAAATACGGAAAGCAAGAAAATAAGCGACCAGAAAATTGCAGAAGAACTTGAAAAGCACGGCATAAAGATTGCCCGCCGCACAGTAGCCAAATACAGAAGCCTTTTAAATATTGAATCTTCATTCAACAGGATGTAGGCCCAATGCCGGGTTATAAATAAATTCTTAGTTTAGAAAAAAGACGCCGAAATCAAAAAACAAAGCTGCTTACAGAAAAAGCGCGGTAATTCGGCACGATTGAAGGCCTGCAGCCTTCAGAGTGCCTCGGTTACCGCTTTCTTTTTTTTTCAGCATCTATAAATTTTCTACTTTATTGCCTGTGTTTAATAAAAGTTAAATACCTTAAAATTATTCTTAAAACCCGGCATTCAGCCTATACTTCGGAAATATATTCAAAAATGCACGCAATAAGAAAGGCAAAAACAGAACCGATAACTATTCCCAGAACAGGGCTGACATTTGCAAAAGAAAAGCAGCACCAAAGCCTATAACGGCAAAAAGCACGGCTATAAGCTTGCCATGGTGTTTTTTACAGGTCTGATTTGATTCATTTTTATAGAATTTGCTACCCGACATAAGCCCTCTCGTAAAATTTGAACGTTTTTATTCTATTAGGTCAAATTTCGAGTTTTAGGTAAATTTACAAAAAAGGCGTAATCCCTTAAAATTCAGTTACCAACAAAAACAAAAGGGGGATACGCCATGACTGAAAACAGCCTAACTACATTATATTGCATTGTTGATGACTTT